>CAXTWN010000013.1:0-39836 GCA_964248055.1 uncultured Acidobacteriaceae bacterium
ACCCTCAGCCGCGACAACATCCCACCCCAACCCCTGAACCAAAAGACTAAACATGCACCTGAAGTGTTACTTGAGGTGTTCTCCTCCCCGCCTCCAGCGCATCGAACCAGCATGCGCGCAAGCGGTCCGATCGAACGAACGCTGAGGCTGACGAGCATGGCGTTTTTGCTGCTGGCCCTCGCCGTCCCTGCGGCGTTCGGGCAACACGTCACCCCTGTCCCCAAACTCGATCTCAACCGCTTCACCGGCGTCTGGTACGAGATCGCCGAGTACCCGCCCAAGCCCAAGAAACAGTGCCTGGGCGGCACCAAGGTGCTCTACGCGCTGGGCGACAAGCCCAACACCTTTCAGATGGGCACCTTCTGCCATCTCCGCAACGGCAAACCCGGCGACACCAACGCCACCGGCAAGATGGACAAGCAGGGTGACGGCGCGCTCAAGCTGAACCACCTGGTGCTCTTTCACACCAAGTACTGGGTGCTGGCCACCGGCCCCGACTACGACTGGGCCCTGATCGCCAATCCCAACCGCAAGTCGCTGTGGGTGCTCTCCCGCACCGCGGAGATGGCCCCGGAGACCCTCACGCAGATCGAGGGCCTGGCCACCGCCCAAGGCCTGAACACCGCCAAGCTGGTCACCGTCTCCGAATCCCACTGATCAGCGGCACAGGGTCCAGGGTCCAGGGTCCAGGGTTTAGGGTCTAGGGCACAGGGCCTAGGCAACAGGCCCCAGGCCCAGGCCGGCAACATTGTCATCCTGAGCAAAGCGGGGTCCCCGGCGAGCTGGCTCGTTGGGGTGCAAAGCGAAGGACCTGCCTTTTGCTCTGCCCGGTACCTCCGTCTCGCGGAAACAGAACTCCTGCGCCACGCACCCAGCCTGAGACCATTCCCACCCCGCTGCGTCTACCTCTCCAGGCCTTCCGGCGAACTTCGCATGCACACCCTTGGGCGACCCACCTCTGTGGCGGTACGGCTCTGTTCCCTGCTGCTGTGCCTGGTCTCGCCCCCGGGACTGCACCCTCAGGCGGCCACGGCTGCCGACACCACCTACACCCTCCATGGCACCACCCTGAACGGCGCTACCGGCAAGCCTCTCGCCCGTGTCCTGGTGGTCTCCAACGACCACCGCCTCGCGACGCTCAGCGACAGCGAAGGCCACTTTACCCTCACCGTCCGCGCCCAGGCCCAGGCTACCGACAACGGCGGTCAGCACTTCTTCGGCCGGAACGCGCTGAATCTGCAAGCGCAGAGGCCCGGTTACTTCTTCCAGCCCTTTTCAGGGACCATTCAGCTCGACCAGCCCCAGGCCTCAGGCGAGATCCAGCTCAAACTGATGCCCGAGGCCGTGCTGTCCGGCACCGTCTCCTCCGAAGAGGCCGACGCCGCCCATGGCGTGAGCGTCATGCTCCTGCAGCACCGTGTGCAGGACGGCACACCCATCTGGACCTTTCGCCAAAACGCCACCACCGACCTCCGTGGGGGCTTCCGCTTTGCCAATCTCTCGCCCGGCGAGTACACCGTCATGACGGGCGAGTGGAGCGGCGGGCGTCCGCTCCCGCTCGATCCCACTGCCGTCCACCAGGAGTATCCGCCGGTGTTCTGCGGCGACACCCCCGATCTCGCCTCGGCAACCAAGCTTCAGGTGAAGTTTGGCGACAGCCCCCGCGCCGACATACATCTCCATCGCAGCACCTACTATCCGGTCACGATGCCCGTCGCCGGCGTCTCCCCCGGCGTCAACGTCCGCATCACCGAGCCGGACGGCTTCGGTGGGTACGGGCTCGGCTACGACGGCCGCGAACACGCCGTCACAGGCTGGCTGCCCACCGGCAGCTACACCGTATTGCTCAGCAGCTATGGGCCTACCCCGGCCTTTGCGTTGCTGCCACTGCACGTCAACGCCGGTCCGGTCCGAACCGGTGCTGTGGCCCTTACGCCCGCCCGCAGCATCCCCGTGCGCGTGCAGTCGCAGCTCACTAGGACGGAGACCCAGGGTCACCTGGGCGTGAACGTGTACCTACAGCCGCTCGACCCGGGTCTTAACGCGGCTGGGGGCGCCAGTCAGGCCGATAAGGGGCCAGACCTCGTCCTGGAGAACGTGCAACCCGGCCATTACCTGGTCCACGTCCAGTCGTACCTCGGCTACGTCGCCTCGCTCCGCTCCGGGGGCGTGGATCTGCTGCGAGATCCCCTCGTCATAGGCTCCAACGGGGGCGCCGACCCCATCGACCTCGTGCTTCGCGACGATGCCGCTACTGTCACCGGCACCGTGAAGACCGGCGACAGCGCGCTTCCGGAGCGCACCTACGTTGTTCTGTTGCCTATCGGTTCCACGCAGCAGATGCCGCAGAGCATGGCCGGTCCCGACGGCAAGTTCACTCTCGCCAACGTCGCTCCCGGCAGCTATCGTCTGCTCGCCATGCGCAACTTTCCGTTCCAGATCCCCTACCGCGACGCCGAGGCGATGCAGGCCTGGGACAACAAGGGCGTGGTCGTCAGCGTCGTCGCCGCCCAGCAGCTGGAAGCCGACGTCCCCCTGCTCGACGAAGGCGACGAACCTCCTTCTTCCGAACCATGATCTTCGTGCGCCTCGCCCTCCTTGCCGTGTTTGCGCTGCTGCCGGCGATCGCCCCCGCCCAGCAACCCTCGGGCGACGTCGTCGCCGGACACGTCGTCAGCTCTGTGGACGGCCATCCGCTCGCCCACGCCGAGGTCACGCTCACCGACCAGAGATCCCACAAGCTCTTCGCCTCGGCGACCTCGGGCGACGACGGTGCGTTCCGCTTCGACGCCGTGCCCGCGGGAAAGTACAGCCTGCTGGGGCGCACGGCCGGCTATCTGCCTGCCGCCTATCTTCATCACGAGGCCCTCTCGACCGCGATCGTCACCGGTGCCGGGCTGTCCACCGAGGCGCTGCGGCTGGAACTCACGCCCCAGGCCATGATCTCCGGCCACGTCACCGACGAGAGCGGGGACCCGGTGCAGCAGGCCAACGTGACGCTCTACCGCGAAAACCCCACCGCCTCCTCCGCACGCGTCACCCGCTTCCGAACCTACATCTCCAACGATGAGGGCGCGTTTGAGTTCGACGATCTGGCTCCCGGACGCTACTTCCTCTCCGCCACCGGGCGGCCGTGGTACGCCGTGCATCCGCCCGACCTGGACGCAGGCGAGGCCTCCCAGCCCTACCGCAGCGCCGTGGATCCCTCGCTCGATGTGGCGTATCCCATGGTCTTCTACCCCAATGCCTCCACCTCGGCCGAGGCCTCGCCGCTCACGGTGCAGGGCGGCGAAGAGGTCGTTCCCGACCGGCACATGATCCCGGCGCGCGCGCTGACGCGCACCGTCCCCAGCCCGCCCAGCACCGGGCCCACCGCCGCGGCCGTAAGGTTCCCCATGCTCGTCCAGGAGGATTTCGGCGTGGAGACCCCAGTCTCCACGCAGCTGGAGATGACCAACGGCGTCCAGCGACTCACCGGCATCCCTCCCGGTCATTACACCGTGCAGCAGTTCACTCAGGGAAACAACCTCCCGGTGCACGTGAGCACTGTCGACCTCACCTCAGGCTCGCAGACCCTCGATATCGCCGCAAAGGTGGAGACCGCCACCGCGAGCTTCACCTTTCACCCAGGCGGAGGCCAGTCGCTGCCGTCGCAGCTGCGCTTCAACCTCAGCCTCGCGGACCGCAGCCACACGGTGGGCAGCCCGGTCAGCGACAAAGGCACCGCCGAACTCAGTAACCTGCCCCCGGGCGACTACAGCTTCAACATCTTCGGCGACAACCGTGCGTTGCAGCCGGCCGAGCTCACCGTGGACGGTCACCCTGTGCCGGATCGGCACCTCCACATCCGTGGCCCCGGCACCCTCGCCGTCAGCGTGCGCCTGTCGTCCCCCGGCGTCAGGGTGGAGGGCTTCGTGCGCCGCGACGGCAAACCCGGCGCCGCCGCTCTGGTCATCCTGGTGCCCGCGGGCACGGACACCAGCGAGGCGCTCTTCCGCCGCGATCAAAGCGATCTCGACGGCAGCTTCAGCTTCAACGACGTCGCCCCCGGCAACTACATCATCGTCGCGCTCGACAACGCCTGGACCATGCACTGGTCCAACCTCGCCGAGCTTGCCCCGTTTCTTCTGCATGGCGTCCCGCTCAACATCCCTGAAAACGGTCCGACCCACGTGAAGTTGGCCGAGCAGGTCTCCACGCAGTCGCATTGAAGATGAAAGCTCACGCTGATGGCGTGATCTCGGGGACGTCGCACAAGGCAGCACCTTCGCGCGCCACGGGACAACGATCCTTGCGCTGCGGTACCCTGCTTCGGCAGGAGGCGCACGTCCTTTCCGGGCGCCCCATCCGAGAAACACAAGGAGACCGAGTGACCCAGAAGATCTCGCGCCGAAGGCTTGCCCAGCTGGTCGGCGGCTCAGCCGCTGCGCTTTCCGTTCCCGGCGCCGTCGAAAACGCTCTCGCCCAGCAAGCCCCCGCAACGCATCTGGCGCCACGCAGCTTTCCCGCCGGCTTTCTTTGGGGCTCTGCGACGGCCTCCTATCAGGTCGAGGGCGCCGTCCATGAAGGCGGCCGCGGCACGACCATCTGGGACACCTTCGCGCACACCGCGGGCAAGACCCATAACGGCGACACCGGCGACGTCGCCGACGACTTTTACCACCGCTACAAGGAGGACATCGCGCTGATGCGCGATCTGGGCCTCAAGACCTGCCGCTTTTCCATCGCGTGGTCGCGCATCTTTCCCACCGGCACCGGCTCGCCCAACCAGCAGGGCATCGACTTCTACCGCCGCCTCACCGAGGCGCTCCTTCAGGCCGGCGTGGAGCCCTACGCCACGCTCTACCACTGGGATCTGCCCCAGCCCTTGCAGGACCGTGGCGGCTGGGAGAATCGCGACACCGCCAAGGCCTTTGCCGACTACGCCGGCTTTGTGGGCAGCAAGCTGCAGGATCACGTCAAGCACTACATGACTACCAACGAGATCAGCACGTTCATCGATCTCGGCTACGGCAATGGCACCCACGCTCCCGGCCTGCAGACCGGGCTGAAGCGCAGCACGCAGGCCGCGCACATCGCGGTGCTGGGTCATGGCATGGCGGTGCGTGCCCTGCGCGCCAGCGCCCCCGGTGCGATGGTCGGCCTGGCAGAAAACCCCCGCGTTACCGTTCCCGTCGCCGAAACTCCCGACCAGCTCAAGGCCGTGCACACCGCCATGCGCGAGGAGAACGCCCGCTACCTCGGCGTCATCCTCAGCGGTCGCTACACCGAGCTGTACCTCAAGCGCCTCGGCGCCGACGCCCCGCAGTTCACCCCCGAAGATCTCGCCATCATCTCCTCGCCGCTGGACTTCGTAGGCATCAACGTCTATCAACCCACCTACGTCCGCGCCGCCGACAACGAAGCCGGCTATACGAACGTGCCGCTGCCCCGCTCGTACCCCACCATGTACAGCCAGTGGCTCGACGTCGGCCCCGAAGCGCTCTACTGGGCGCCCCGCCTGGTCCACGACCTTTGGCATCCCAAGGCGATGTACATCACCGAAAACGGCTGCTCCTCTGCCGACCAGGTCGCGCCCGACGGACACATCTACGACACCGACCGCGTGATGTTCTTCCGCAACTACCTCACGCAGCTGCAGCGCGCCGTCAGCGAGGGCCTTCCCGTAAAGGGCTATTTTCTTTGGAGCCTGCTCGACAACTACGAGTGGGCCGACGGCTACGACAAACGCTTCGGCATCACCTACGTCGACTTCAACACCCAGAAGCGCACCCTGAAGCTCAGCGGCGAGTTCTACAAGCAGGTCATCGCCGCCAACCGCGTCGTCTAAGCGCCTGCGGGCCGTGTGAAAGCGTAATCGGTGAGGCGAGGCTGCGCCTTGAGGCGGAGTGGAAGCGTCCTCTCGACCGGAGCGAACGGTTTGCCGTTCGCGCAGTGGAGAGACCCCCGTATTCTGCATGGGGCTGCACGGACGCCAGCGCTGGCATGAAAACGAAATACCGGGGTCTCTCCACTCCGGCCGCGCCTTCGGTCGAGATGACGCGCCTCGCAAAGCTGGTGTTACGTCCGGCTACAGCGACGGCCACTCAAACGGGAACAACTGACCGGCAGCCTTGGCATCCAGCTTGATGCCAGCCACTTCGGCGGCGTGCGCCAGCACAGGATCCTTGCCTGCCGCGAGGTCTTCGCCGGTAGGCACCTGCACATCATCGGGAACCACGCCCGCGTGCTCAAGGCTTTTGCCGTCACTCATGAGCAGGTTGGCTGAGGTGACGGAGAACCCATAGAACGTCTTGGTATCCGCGCCGCTCGACTCGCTGAAGCCGCGCGCCTCCATCACCGCTCCCGCCGAGCGATCGCCGATGACCGTGCCCCGGTGCTCCAGCTGGATGGTGCGTGCGAAGAGTTCGGAGCAGGACGCGGAGCCGCTGTCTACAAGCACGATCAGGTTCCCGTTAAAGGGCTTGCTTCGCGGCTTGATCATCTCGGGTTTGGTGTCCTTCCGCGTCACGCGATCGGCCAGCTTCACCGGATGATCGAACACCGAGCCAAGCGCCTCTTTCAGCGTCTCGATATACCCGCCGGGATTGCCGCGAAGATCGAGGATCAGCGTCTTGGACTTCATCGCCTTCGCGAACGAGGAATCCACCATGACCGGATCGACCTCAAAGGAAGGCATCTTCCAAATCAACACGTCGCCGCTCTCGTACAGCCGCGCACGGTTCAGGTGATCCTCTTCCTCATCCTGCCGAACCATGTGCCAATACTCGCCGCCACCCTCACCTTCGGTTAGGTCCAGCAGCTTCTTTCCGCCGGGTTGAACGAACGCCTGCACCGTCACCTGGCGGCGCTCTCCCGTGGGGCTCAGAATGTCTAGCATCTCTGCGGGCGCCGGGGAAAGCAGCTGGAGAAAGTACTGCATGTTGTCAAACGATGCGCGCTCCACCTTGAAGCCGTTCACGCCCATGACTTGATCGCCTGGGTGTAGCTTCGTCGCCGCATCCGTGCCCGGACGCGTCCGCACGATGAAACAGTTGTCTCCGATCATCTCCATCGAAAAGCCCATGGTGGAGTGGTTCACGCGCGCCGGCGGAACGAAGAATGTATGCGTGTCATGCAGCGTATCCAGAAACGCGGCTACCACGCGGAAGCTCTCGTTCACCGACTGCGCCGTGTTCAAACGCGTGTCATAGAGTTGGAAGTTCTGATCCAGATTGACGCCGTGATAACTGGGATCGTAGTAATTCTTGCGCACATCGTCGTAGGCCTGGCGCAGGATCACGTGCGCCCGGTACAGATCGGCGCTGTCCAGCTTGCGCGGTGCGGCTTGTTGCGCGAAGACGATGCTTGTGGCGAGGCAAAGCGCAGTGCACGAAAGGAGCGACGATGGGTTCGCCGGAAGCGTCATGAATTCCCTTGAAGAGCCTGATGGAATAGCAGCGGAAGTATAGCCCACCAGGCTTCGCCGTCAACTCCCACTTCAGAGCAGTGATCGTTGCAAGCTCCGCGGTGGCCCGCTGTGGCAAACGGCCATAGCCTACGCCACCGGCTCTCCCGCATTCAGCGCCCGTTCCGCCGCGATCAGATCCTCGGCATTCAGCCGATCCGCGCGACGCAGGGCAGGGAAGAACACGCTCCACAGCCCCGTGACCACCATGCTGCCGATGCCGCCCAGCACCACGGCACGCACCGCGCCGAACCAGTGCGCCGTCAGCCCGCTCTCATACTCGCCGAACTCGTTGGAGGCTCCGAGAAACAGCCAGTTCACGCTGGACACTCGCCCGCGCATCTCGGGCGGCGTTGCCAGCTGCAGGATGCTGGAGCGCACCACCACGCTCACCATGTCCGTGGCTCCGGTGACAAACAGCGCCACGCAGCTCAGCAGCAGATTATGGCTGAGCCCGAAGACCACCGTCGCCGCGCCAAAGCCCGCCACGCAGGCCAGCATGATCTTGCCGGCATCGCGCCGGATCGGAAACACGCTCAGGCTCAGCGAAACCAGCAGCGCTCCCAGCGAGGGCATCGCGCGCAGCAGCCCCAACGCATGCGCGCCGCGATGCAGGATCTGCTCCGCAAAGATGGGCAGCAGGCTCACGGCGCCGCCCAGCAGCACCGCAAACAGATCCAGCGAGATCGATCCCAGCAACAGCCGCGTGCCCACCACATAGCGCAGCCCCACCAGCATGGTCTCGAGGGTGAAGCCTTTCTTCTCCGCCGCGCCGCGCGGATGCACCAACGCGACCAGCCCCAGATACACCAGCAGGCACTCCGAGGTGAACACATACACGATGGGCGCTCCGTTCAGCACATGCCCGCGCCCCATCAGCGCCACGGTGAATAGCAGGCCTCCGACCATGGGGCCGAAGGCATTCGCGGTCTGAAAAATGCTCGCCCCCCACGTCACGGCGTTGACGAAGTGCTCCTTCGGCACCAGCGTCGGCACCATGGCCGAGGCCGCCGGCCCGGAGAACGAACGGCCCAGGCCGATGACGAAGAGGATCGCATAGATCACCCACACGCTGTGTACGCCGCGCAGGCTTACGAACAGCAGCGCCAGCGTCGCGCAGAGCTGCAGAACATAGCACACCAGGATCACGGAGCGGCGGTCATACAGGTCGGCTACGTGCCCCGCCGGCAAAGTGAAGAAGATCCCCGGCAGAAACAGCGCCAGGCCTGTATAGCCCAGCGCCAGCGCTGAATGCGTGATCTGGTACACCTGCCACGCCACTGCCACGCTCTGCGCCTCAGAGCCCATGACTCCGAGAAACCGTGCCGCCGAGTAGAACCGAAAATCCCGATGTTGCCAGGCCACCGTCGCCGTCAGCGACCGTTGACTGCCATCCTCTGCCATCTCCCTATGGTCACACAGGGAGTGACTCGTCTTCGCATTGCCACGACTTGTGTCGCCCGCGCTGCGCTACCCGCGGAGAGCCCATGTCTGCCCGGATCCGCATCTCGCTCCTCATGTTGGCTAGGCTTGGTCTGCTCGCCGCGTCCGATCCAGGCCTTACAGTGCTGAACCGACTCGCTCGCCGCATCGCCGTCGACTCCGTAGCTTCAGGACCAAGGGTCCCCTCTAAGACAGCCTGGGCCGAAGGCCCAGGGGCGCGCCAAAACGCGGCCTGAGGCTCAAGCCCGACACAAAAGGCAACTTCACCTGCATGAGGTTCGCTTCAGGGCCTCGCAGCCCCTGCCGGGGTAAGCCAGCCGCGCGCCCGCATCCAGTGCTCCAGCAGCCCCGACCACTGCGATAACACAGGGTTGTTGCCGCCGGTGCCGAAGCCATGCGGTCCATGCGCGAACAGGTGCAGCTCGCAGTCCCGACCCGCAGCGTGCATGGCGGAGTAGAACTCAACGCTCGTGCTGACGGGCACCGTATCGTCCTCGCTGGTGTGAAAGATGATCGTGGGAGGCGTGCTGCTCGTGATATGCAGCGCCGGGGTGTACTCCGGACGCAGCCGTGCACAGTCGGCCTGCGTCAGCCCCTTGAGCACTGAGCAATAGTTGATCAGCGGCCCTCGCGGCCCGCTCACCTGTGGCTCCATCGCGTTCAGCCACGGATACACCAGGATCATGAAGTTCAACTCCGACGACTGCCGCTCCACCGGGTCCGGATCTCCCGCACGCCCCGCCGCGGGCGAGGTCCCGGTCATGGCCGTCAGGTGGCCGCCGGCGCTGAAGCCCATCATGCCGATGCGATCCGGACTGTACCCATACTTCGGCGCCAGCGAGCGCACCAGGCGCACCGCACGACGAGCATCCTCAAGCGGCACCGGATACAGATACCCCGCTCCGAGCCTGTACTTCAGCACAAAGACCGTCGTGCCCAACGCCGCAAGCTGGTCGGCGGGCTCACGGCCCTCGTGCTTGGCCGCGAGGTACATATACCCGCCTCCCGGAGCCACGATCACAGCGGTTCCGTTCGGGTCTTGCGGCTGCAACAGCGTCAGGGTCGGTACATCCTCCGGCGCGCTCCCGTGCGCTCCGGGGGCTGCGCCGTTCCACAGCGGCAGCGTGACGATGCCCAGCCCTGGATCAAGACCGGGCTGCGTCGCCGCGGTGCTCGTCTGCGCCGGAGCCGAGGCACACAATAGGCCCAACACAACTATGGTGGCAAGCCCCCGGCGCGCCGCTGCCTCGACCAGAGCCGCAAGCCGACGCCGGGTCGGGGAGCTCGCTTCAGACATCCATGAGAGCAACATCGAGAGCAACATCGGATCACCCAACCTTGTTTCGAAAACTCGCGAGCCTTTGCGTTCCGAGAATACATGCGCGACAGCGGAGCCTGCCGTGAAGCTCACGCCCGATGCGCCCGAGGATCAAGCGACGGCCGCCACGTATTCTGGAAGAACCATGGCCGAAACAGGCTCCCTCCTTACCGAATCCCGCAACCCCGCAACCGAACACCTCGATGAGCTTTCCACGCTGGAGATGCTGCGCCTCATCAACGACGAGGACGCCAAAGTCGCCGCCGCGGTGCGTGCCGAACTCGGCGCCATCGCCATCGCCATCGACGCCGTCGCCGAGCGTTTTGGGCGCGGCGGACGGCTCTTCTACCAGGGCGCCGGCACCAGCGGCAGGCTCGGCGTTCTGGACGCCAGTGAATGCCCACCCACCTTCTCCGTGGAGCCGGAGTTGGTGCAGGGCCTGATTGCCGGCGGCGATCGCGCCCTTCGCCTCTCCAGCGAGCACTCCGAGGACTCCGCCGACGAAGGTGCACGCGATCTCGCGGCGGCGGGCTTCGGCGCCGGCGGACGTCCCGACACGCTGGTCGGCATCGCAGCCAGCGGACGCACGCCCTATGTGCTCGGCGCGGTCGCGTTCGCACGATCGACGGGCGCCCTGACGATCGCCCTAAGCTGCGTGCCCGGGTCGGCGCTCGCCGCCGCCGCGCATATCGCCATCACGCCGGCCACCGGCCCCGAGGTGCTCACCGGCTCCACGCGCCTCAAGGCCGGCACCGCCACCAAGCTCGTGCTCAACATGCTCTCCACGGGCGTCATGGTGCGCACCGGCGCCACCTTCGGCAACCTGATGGTGAACGTGCGTCCCAGCAACGCCAAGCTCGTCGACCGCGCCGAGCGCATGATCGCCGAGGCCACCGGCTGCACGCCCGCCACCGCCGCAGCGTTGCTGCAATGGAGCGGCATGAGCGTAAAGACCTCCATCGTCATGCAGAAGCTCTCGCTCTCCCGCGAAGAGGCCGAGCAGCGTCTCGCGGGAGCCAACGGCGTTCTCCGCAACGCTCTCGCGGCGACCCCGCTGCCCTGAGTTCCCGTCGTGACCATCCTTGTTCGCCCTGCAACTTGCCCGGCCCGCCCGGGTCTAGGCAAGCAACGGAGCAGGTGCCACGCACCTCATAGAACCTGGACAGCCGTCACGAGGAAACAGCAATGAAAGCGACTTATCTGGCAGCAGCCGCCCTTTCCATCACGATGCTTGCAAGCACAGCAGGCGTCTCCGCCCAGTACTACGGACAGCCCGGCCCTCCTCCCCCGCAGGCCTATCCCAACGAGGGCTGGTATAACGTGCCGCCCGAGTTCCGCGAGATTCAGCAGCGCGGCTTCCATGACGGTATCGAGGGCGCCCGACACGACTTTCAGAATCACCGTCCACCCAACGTCTTCAACCGCGACGAGTTTCGTAATCCTCACGTTCCCGGCCCGGACCGCCGCGACTACCGTATGGCCTTCCGCCGCGGGTATGACATTGGCGTGCAGCACTTCTACGGCCCCGGCTCGCGGTACTAGCGCTGTTCGGACCGCAGCCCGCGCTACTAACGCTGTCGCGACCGCAGCCAGCGCTGCCTGCAGACCGCACTGGAGAAGGTTGTCATCCTGACCGGAGCGAAAGCGAAGGGAAGGACCTGCTTTTCTTCGCTCGCCCCTATACCCTCACGCGGCCCGTCGCGCAACCTACCCGCACCAGGCCCGGCCAAACTGGCCGGGCTTTCTCCTTGGCCACTACTCAAACAGCAAAGGCCCACTCGCCGACCGCCGCGGCAAGGCGATCCCCAGGTGCTGATACGCCAGCCGCGTCGCCACACGTCCTCGCGGCGTGCGATCGATGAACCCGATCTGGATCAAAAACGGCTCATACACCGCCTCCAGCGCGTCTTCTTCCTCCGCCAGCGCTGCAGCCAGCGTGTTCAAGCCCACCGGGCCGCCGTCGTACTTCTCGATGATGGTGCGCAGGAGTCGTCGGTCGAGCTCATCGAACCCATGCGCGTCGATCTCCAGCATGTCCAGCGCCCTTTGCGCGACCTCGCGATCGATCCGCCCCGCGGCCCGCACCTGCGCATAGTCACGTACCCGCCGCAGCAGCCGGTTGGCGATGCGCGGCGTTCCACGGCTGCGCACCGCGATCTCCACCGCGCCGTCGCGATTGATCTCCACCCCCAGCACCTCTGCCGAGCGCTCCACGATAAAGCGCAGCTCGTCCTCGGTGTAGAACTCCAGCCGCAACAAGATGCCAAAGCGCGAGCGCAGCGGTGAGCTCAGGAGCCCGGGGCGCGTCGTCGCCCCCACCAGCGTGAACGGGTCCAGCCGCACCGAGTGAATCCGCGCGGAAGGCCCCGTGCCGATCATGATGTCCAGCTTGTAGTCCTCGAGCGCGGTGTAGAGCTTCTCTTCCATGATGGGCTGCAGGCGATGGATCTCGTCGATGAACAGCACCTGCCGATGCTTCACATTGGTCAGGATCGCAGCCACATCGCCCTGCACCTGCAGCGCCGGGGCCGAGGTCTGCTGATAGCCAACCTCCAGCTCATTGGCAATGATGGTCGCCAGCGTCGTCTTGCCCAGCCCCGGCGGCCCGGACAGCAGCACATGATCCAGCGCCTCGCCGCGCGACTTCGCGGCCTGGAGCGCAATCGCCAGCTGCTCCTTCGCCTTGGTCTGCCCGATGAACTCGCTCAGCCGATGCGGCCGCAGCTTCAACTCAAACTGCGCATCGTCCTCCACCGCACCCGCCGAGACCAGACGCTCCGCCTCGCTGCTCACGCTCTGCTTTGCCCCGTTCGCAAACGGGCTCTTTGGATGGGAACCGGAGGCCATGCTGAGGCGATGGTACGGCGAAAGCACGCGGACGGCAATCATGTAAACCCGTTAGAGGTGCTGCCGCGAGCCTTTCCGCCTTGCTCCCGGCATGGGAGCGCGATACCATCGGCGAAGTGAGAGTGATCGCGCGGGGAACCCTGAATGCGTTCATCAGGAACAGGGTCGAGCCACGACATCGGAAGGCGGTGAAAGCTCAACTCGACGCCTGGTACGCCGAGGCCGCCCGAGCCACATGGCGGTCCTCAGCCGAGCTGAAGGCGCAGTTCCACTCTGCGAGTATCCTCTCGTCGGAGCGCGTTGTCTTCAACATCAAGGGAAACGAATACAGACTGGTCGTCGCGCTCAACTACCGATTTCAGGTCCTGATGATCAAATGGCTCGGCACCCATAGGGAGTACGACGAGACTGACGCAAAGGAGGTGTCGTTTGACGAAGACAGGTATGCAGATACGGCCGATTCGCACCAAGGGCGACCATAAAGCCGCCGTCAAGCGCATTGAAGAGCTCATCCAAGCTGAACCGGGAACTCCCGAAGGGGACGAACTGGATGTCCTGGCGACCTTGGTTGATGCCTATGAAGCAAAGCATCACGCGATCGATCCCCCGGACGCGATTACTGCCATTCAGTTCCGCATGGAGCAACAGAACCTTACCCGCAAGGACCTTGAGCCCCTTGTGGGGAGCCGCGCCCGTGTCTCCGAGATCCTCACCGGAACGCGTCCTCTGACCTTGCAGATGATCCGCCGCCTAAAGGACGGCCTCGGCATCTCTGCGGACCTGCTCATCAGCTCCGCACCTGCCCTGAACAGATCCCGTACCTCCGTGCGAACAAAGCGCACAAACAGCTCGGTGCCCCCGCCGGCTGCAGCTTCCAGGCGCAGGGCGAGTCATACGACCAGAGGCGCGAACTCTCGCTGAGCGTCCTCCTTTCCTCACTTCAGCATCACCAGCACGCATCCATGCGCCGGGATGCGCCATGTGAACTGCCGCCCGGGCACCGCCGCGCCGCCGTCCCACACGCGCCGCACATCCCAGTCGCGGTTCGCCAGATCCGCGCCGAAGCTCGACAGCTCCTTCATCAGATTCATCTCGGTATCCCCGAAGTTGAACAGCGCAATCGCCTTCTCGCCTCCGGGCAGATCGGCCCGCCACACAGTCAGGTCGCCGTCCTGCAGCACCTGGGCGCTGTGCGTGGCGGTCTGGTTGATGCGGAGGACGTCCGGATTGGTCAGCAGCGCCAGCGTGGGCGCGTCTAGGAGTGTCAGGTTCGCGCCCAAGATCAGTGGGCTCCGCGCGATCGCCCACAGCGTCACCTGCGTGCGCTGCTCCTCCGGGGTCAGCCGCGAGGTGCGTGGCCGTCCATCGCCCGGTGACGGCTTCAACTCGCCGATGGGCAGCATGTCCCCGTCCGGCCAATTGCCCGGTTTGGCGTAGGGCTCCCAGGCGGCCAGCCGCGGCGCCTGGCTCTTCACGCTCTGCGGGAACTCCGTCGTCTGGTCGGGCGCGCGCTGCCAGCGGTCCCACACGTCGTCGGAGATCCGCCACATGTTCGCCAGCTGCCCTACCTCCTCGGCATGCGCCAGCTGCGTGGGTCCCGGGGAAAGGCTCAGCACCATGGGCCGTCCCGTCTTGTCGATCGCCCGCCGGATCTGCCGAATGTCCGTCACCTTGTACGGGTGGTCGGAGATGCAATCCACCTTCAGGTAATCCACGCCCCAGGCGGCGTACTGCTTCAGCAGCGAGTCATACCACGCCTGCCCCGCGGCGTTGTCCTGCACCCCCCAGTTGGTCGGGTCCCACGGGCACACATCGCTCTTGTCCGCGGCATCCTCCGCATGGAACGAAGAGTCCGCCACCGGCAGGTTCCGGTCCACGCTCGCCCGCGGGATGCCGCGCACGATGTGGATGCCGAACTTCAGCCCCTGCGCATGCACCCATGCGCCCAGCGCCGCAAAGCTCGTCTCCTCCACCCGCGCCGGTAACATCCCTGGCGCGGAGGCCTCTGCCACCTTCGCTCCTGCGACGCCAGCCGAAGGGAAGCGTGCTTCGACCGGCACATACCGCCCATGCTCGTCGATGGCATACACCAGCTTGTCCGGCGTGGGCCTGTCCTGCGGGTTCACCAGGAACCAGCCCTCATCGATCACGGCGTACTGCCAGCCAAAGGGCTTCAGCCTGGTCCGCAGCACATCCACGTTGGCCCGGAACTGCGCCTCGGTAATCGTCAGCCCATAGCTGTCCCAGCTGTTCCAGCCCATGGGCGGCGTCGGTGCCACGGACATGGGCTGCTGCGCGCGCCCACTCGCGCCCACACCGAAGCAAAGCAGACACATCACCACGATAGATCGAACGGCCTTGCGCATGGCCCAGAGAATACAGCAAGCCCAGATCCCGGCGCGTTCAGTGCCTGTGAGGCTGACCACCTGCCGCTGAGGTGTGCTGAGCAACAAGCCTACGGCGCGGAGGACATGCCGAGGAACGCCCGGTAGCGCGACTCCAACACACCGGTGCTGCGCGCCAGGCCTACCTTCGCGACGTTGAACCGGAAGAGTGCGTTCACCAGCTGCGACTGCGCGCTGATGACGGTTGCCTCCGCGTCCACCACCTCCAGGTCGTCCGTGACTCCGGACCGGAAGCGGTCACGAGCATCGGACAGCGCCTGCTGCGCAAGCTCGACGTTGCTCTGCGCCACCTTGACCAGCTGGTCAGAGGAGGCGATGTCCAGCAGGCTGGTGCGAATCTGCGCGTCGATGGTGCCGCGCAGGTTGCTCTCCTGCGCGCGTAGCGTAGAGAGCTGGGCGTTGGCGGACTCTTCCTCACCCCGCTGCGCGGCCTCGCGAAAGATCGGAAAGCGCAAGGTCCCTTCGGCCGTAAACACCCCGTGGTACGGCCCGGAGTCCTGCCCGAGGATGCCGTAGAACCCGTTCACGCCGAGCGTGGGGATGCGTTGGTACTTCACCGCGCGAACCTCGCGGTCGGCGACCTCGATGGCGGCCTGAAGCGACAGCAGATCATGACGGTTGGTGTAGGCGGTCTGCCTGGCCTCTTCCAAGGAAAGGTCGCTGAGCTCGGAGAAGGGTGCCTCGTCGGTAAGGTCGAGTTGCTGCCCCGCGGGGATGCCCATGATCCGATTGAGCTGGATGCCGTCCTTGTCCAGCTGCACGTCGGCGGAGACATGCTCCTGCTGCCGCTGCTGGTACTGCACCTGCGCGCGCAGCACATCCAGCTTGATGCCGATGCCGGCCTCATCGCGCGCGGCCGCCTGCTCAAACAGCGCCCGAGCCGCGGCCTCCTGGCCGATGGTGTTGTCCAGATTCGCCCGGTCCGCCAGCACCTGCAGGTACGCGGTCGCTACCGCCTGCACCAGATCCTCGTTGTTGTCCTGGACGGTGAGCGCGACCGTGCGCTCCTCCGGCTTGATCGCCCGAAACAGCTCATAGTCCGGCACGTTGAACAGCACCTGATCCAGGCTGAGCTGTACCGAAGTCGTACTAACCTTCACGATGGTCGGGAAGCTGGAGGCCGACAGCCCGAACTCGCTCAGCAGCGGCCCCACCAGCGCCGGCTTGAAGCCGAGACCGATGAGATTGATCTCCTGTGTGCTGGAGGCGGCCTTGAAGTTGAGGTTGGGGATGACCTGGTTGATGATGTCGCCCGTGTAGCCGCGCACCAGGCGCTGATTGGCCCGCTCATACTGCAGGCGGACGTTGCGCTGCAGCCCAAACGAGATCGCGTCGTCCAAGGAGAGAGGGAGCGGACCGGCGGTAGGCTTCTCCACCGGCAACCCGCCCGGCCCCAGCGTGCTGCCGGGGGCGACAAAGCGCATGCCGGACCCGGCCGGACGCACCGTTCCCGTACCGGTCACCGCCAGCAGGGCACTGGGCGCTTCGGGCAGCCCGGAGGTGCTCGCCGGAGCAGCCGGTGCCGGTGTGCCGGTCTGGGCCGCGGTGGACGGGAGCGCACTCCCGGCCCCGCTCTGGCCTCCGGCTGGATCGATGGTCTGGGTCTGAGCGGCCGCGCAAGGCAATAGAACAGCCCCGGCTATCGCCGTCAGGAACTTGGAGCGAATCTGCACGCCTCTTTAGAGTGCCACGCCGCGCGCTTGGATGCGATTGATTTGTCGCGCCCCGCCTAACGTGAGATCTGCTCCAGCGCCGCCTCCAGCGTGGCCGCGGTGGAGGGCTTCCAGTCCGTCTTGACCTCGTCCTCCTGGGTGCCGATGCTCTTGAACAGCAGGGCGCGTCCGCCGATGTGGACGTGCGTCTCCGTGATCTGCCAGTGGCCGGGCACCAGTTTGCGCCGTTCGATGTCGAAGGTGCCCCCTTTGTCCAGTTTTCCGAAGATGCCGAAGCCGATCTTGACGTCGTCGGTCAGCGCGCCTCGCAGGGTCTTGATCCGATCGCCCTCGCGCGCAATCACCATCTCCCCGGCCATGGTGCCCATCACCCGCGACTGCATGTCCGGCGGTTTGAAGGCCGGGTTGGGCTGAAAGTGCAGGGTGATCTCCTCCGGCGTCTCCCTCGCGACGGCCCAGACGAAGGCGTCCGGCAGCATGCCCAGGAGTTCGCGCGCCTGGGCGTCGTCATGGGCCGCGTCCTTGCGCTTGCGCGCCTGCTCCTCCGGGCTGTTCACGTACGCGCGCAGCCGGTTCAGTTCGTTGGCCTGGTCGGCGCCGGTCAGCGGATGTCCGTTCAGCATCAGCAGACGGTGCAGATCGCCCTTGGGCGTCTCGATCACGTCGGTCACCGCGTCGTGGCCGGGCTGCACGTCGTGGTCACGATAGTCCCAGCTGCTGTGGTCGACCTTGGAGATGTTCAGCTCCGTCTGCACCGCGGCACGCACCGCGCTCAGGGCTGCCGGATCGGAGCTTTGGGCCCGAACGGCAGGAACCGAGAGCAGCAGCGCCGAGAAGACCGCCGCCGCAGAACCCCACGGCGAGAGGACCGTGGCGCAAACCGAGGACCTCAGAGACTTCATCACCGGCAACGGGTTTGACCCTCGTCTCATCGGCTACTCGGGAAGGATCTTCACGAACGAGCCTTCCACCAGTTTACCGCCGCCCAACGGATGGACCACTCCGTCGCGCACGAAGCCACGAAGCATGCCCGCGAAGATCGCGGCCCCGTCCGGTTCGGCCTTGGTGGCGGTACGGGGAAGGTTCGCCGCGATCACCGGAGCGGCCGGCGCGCTGCCCGGCGTCGGGTACGGCGTCGCTCGGAGCTCTGCGCGCCCGCTGTCCGCCGCGGAACCCTTGCCCATGCCGCGATCCATGGCCTCGTTGGCCAGGCGGTCCGCGTCCTTGTTTTTGTGTCGCAGCGCGTGCTGAATCTGGAAGCCGTCCAGCCGGGCGATGCGGCGCCGCGCCTCCTCGTACAGCGGCCGAAGGTCGGGCGAGCTCACCTTGTACTTGCCCTGGATCTGCTTCACCATCAGCTCGGAGTCGGAGATCAACCGCACACGGGTGCGCCCGTGCTCCAGCGCCCAGGCGAGCACCGCCAGCAGCCCGGAGTACTCGGCGAAGTTGTTGGTGCGAAAGCCGAGAAACTCGCTCAGCTCCGCCAGGGGCTGGCCACGGTCGTCGGCAATCACCGCGCCAAAGCCGGACGGGCCCGGATTTCCGCGGGCGCCGCCATCGCAGTGAGCGAGAACCCACCCCGGCTCCAGCGGCGGCAACTCCGTCGGGCTCGCCTTGGGCCGGGCTCGGTGGCTCTTGGGAACGGCAGCAGCCTTGCGGGCGGGCGGCGCGGGATCGTCAGGAAACAGCAAACTCATTCGGGCTCAGTGTAGAGCCACCGGCCCGGCGCGCAGAAGTGCCGTGCCGTGTCCCTGACCCGTCGCGCGGTTAACGACTTACAGCAGCCCTCGGCTCTTTACTTCCAGGTACTCACTCACCGCGCGTACCCCGATCTCCTCGGCAGAGGCCTCCACAATCAGCACCCCCTGGTGCTCCAGCTGCGCGATGGTTGCGCGGCGCCGCTCCTCCTTCTCCGTCGCGGCTGCGGCGTGATACATTGCCGCCTGCGTGGAGGGCACCGCCGACGCCAGCGCGCCCAGCTCCGGGTGCCGCAACAGTACCAGCACCACCAGATGCAGGCGGGCCAGCGCCGCGGCCGCGGTCACCAGCTCCGGGCGGCCTGCCGTATCCGGCAACTCGGTGATCCAGACCATCAGCCCCCGCCGGCGCTGCAGCTGCTTCAGACGCGCCACCGCCAGCAGGGGATCGCCCTCCGCGGCCTCGCTCCGCGTCGCACTGAGCAGGTCGATGAGTAACCGCAGGTGCCCGGGACCGGCGCCCGGCGACAGCGTCTGCTGGATGCCCGTGCCGTACGCCAGCATGCCGAACTTGTCGCCGGACTGCCCCACCACCTGCGCGAGCATCACCGCAGCGGTGGCGGCCTGGTCCAGCTGCGTCACGGTGAGCCGGTGGGCCTCGTCGCGCTCGGCCTCGGTCTCGCCGGCGAACTGGGGACCGTCGCCGCGGCGCAGCTCGAAGGCGGTGCGGGAGAGGCGTCCGGCATCCAGCACCGCCCACACCTGCTGCGAGCGCTCGGCCATAAACTGCCGCGTGACCACCTTGCCGCGGCGGGCCGTGGCCGTCCAGCTGACTGCCCGCAGCTCATCGCCCGGCTGGTACTCCCGCAGCGACTCGAACTCGCGCCCGGTACCGCGCAGCCGCAGCTGCCGGCGCTGACGCTCCATCTGCCGCGCCCGCATCAGGAAGAACTCATTGGACCCGCGCGCCTCCTCGTGAGCCGGAAAGACGCGGACCCTCTGCGGCTGCGCTTCGGCGGTGAGGAGCTCGGCCGCCGCCCAGCGCTCGGCCAATCCCAGCGCCCCGCGGTAGCGCAGGTACATCCGCCGCAGCGCGAAGTCGCCGCGCTCCCGCGGCCAGACGGTCAGCGTGACGGTGGCGGGCTCGCGCGGAAACACCTCGACCGCGTGGCCCTCCGGGGTGCCGACCAGAGCGGGATGCAGATCGTCGGTCACCCGCACCGCGAGCACCTGGTTCGCGTTCAGGGTGACTCCCAGCTCCACGCGGGTGGGCACGCCCAGCTGCGGCGAGTCCAGAAACGTCCGGGACACCTCGATCTGCCGCGGCCTTGGCAGCCGCCACGCATCCCACACCACAATCAGCAGCAGAAGCAGGTCCCAGCCCACCATGAACCCGATCGCGCGGGGATGCCAGAACGCCGGCAGCGCCAACGCCACGCCGGCCACCAGGAGCCACAGGGCCCGGGGCGTAAGCCCAAAGCCGAAGAGCCGTCCGGACCGTCCTAACGGGCGAGCTTGTCCGCTGGCGGGCAGCGGCATCAACGTGCGCGTCACGCCGTTTGCCTCCGCTGCGGTAAGGCCGGCCTCACGTGCCGGGTAAGATGAACTCGATCGCTATCGCTTTGACCAACAGCGCTTCGATCGGCGGCACGCACCTTCGCGTGTCCCCAGGAGACCCCCCGCATGCCCTGCACTCGTTTCTTCGCCCGAGCCTTAGCCCTGATCCTGACTGCGTCGGACAGAGCCGCCGGGGCGTGTACGGTGTGTGACTCGCGCGCGGGCCACCAGCTTCGCGCAGGCCTCTTCAACGGCCACCTGCTGCACACGCTGTTGCTCGTGGCCGCACCGGTCCCCGTATTTGTGGCAGCCGTCGCGCTGGTGTACCTGGGCATGCCCGACCTCGCCGAACTGCCCCCGGAGCCCTCCGCTGCGATGCGCGCACCGGAACTCGCGGCATGATCCCCAAAGAGACTACCCGCCCCCTGGTCACAGCCGGCACCCTGCTGGGCGTGGGCATGGGCGGCTTCGTAGATGGCATCCTCTTTCATCAGATCCTGCAGCTGCACAACATGCTGTCCAACCGCGTACCGAGGGATACGCTGGTGAACGAACAGATCAACATGGTCTGGGACGGCTTCTTTCACGCTTTCACGTGGCTCTGCGTGGCCGTAGGCATCCTTCTGCTTTGGCGGGCGGTGACGCGCCCCGGGGCACTGCTCTCGGGCAAGGCGCTGTGCGGCGCGCTCCTCTTCGGCTGGGGTCTCTTCAACCTCGTCGAAGGCACGATCGATCACCAGATTCTGCAGATCCATCACGTGTACCAGAACGGCAATCACCTGCTATGGGACATGGTGTTTCTCGCCTCGGGCGTCGTGCTGCTGATTCTAGGCTGGCTCACCGTCCAGCAAGGCTTTCGCGAGACGGCGGCGCGTCTCCGCTCTTCGACGTCGTCTTGACCCTCACTTCGGCACCGGCGTGGCCTGCAGGACCTCGCGGATGACGCGATCCGGGTCCAGGCCTTCGAGTTCGGCTTCGGGGCGCAGGACGAGCCGGTGCCGCAGGACGGGGATGGCTGCCTCTTTCACGTCGTCCGGCACCACAAACGCCCGGCCCTCCCGGGCGGCGAGGGCCTTGGCCACGAGCAGGAGGCTGGTGCTGGCGCGCGGGCTGGCTCCCAGCGAGATCGCCGGCCATTCGCGGGTGCGGCGGACCACGGCCAGCAGATAGTCAAAGATTGCCGGCTCCACGGTCACGGCCCGGATCTCCCGTACCGCCTGGGCGAGCAACGCCGCCGGTACCGGCTCGACCGGCGTCTCGGCCAGACCGTTGGGCGTGAGCGACTGATGGTGCCGCTCAAGCACGGTCCGCTCGTCCGTGGCGCTGGGGTAGCCGATGCGGATCTTGAGCAGGAACCGGTCCAGCTGAGCCTCGGGCAGGGGATAGGTGCCTTCAAACTCGACCGGATTCTGGGTGGCGAAGACGGTGAAGAAGCTGTCCAGCACGTGCCGCTCGCCGTCCGCGGTCACCTGCCGCTCCTCCATGGCCTCCAGCAGCGCGGCCTGGGTGCGCGGCGGCATGCGGTTGATCTCATCGGCCAGCAGAAACTGGGTGAAGACCGGCCCCTGGTGAAATGAAAACTCCCCGGTCTTCGGGGAGAAGACACTGGTGCCCAGGATGTCCGCCGGCATCATGTCCGGCGTTCCCTGGATGCGCCGGAAGTCCAGCCCGAGAAAGCGCGCCAGGGTCTTCACCGTCAGCGTCTTGGCCACGCCCGGGACGCCCTCAATCAGGGCGTGGCCGCCGCAGAGCATGGTGGCCAGCGCCTGCGCCACGGCCTCCTCCTGCCCCACGATCACACGACCGATCTCCGCCGCGCCGCGGGCAAAGAGCTCGCCCGCCGCCGCTACGCCCAACCCCGTTCCCGAACCATCCGCCATGCCTTGCACTCTCCATCACTCCTGTTGCGTCGCCATCCAGTACACCATCACGGTACCGAGGCAAGGACGTCCGGCGGAGCGTTGGCCCGCGTCGCCTTGTCCCGCGCCGCCGGTTCCGCCGCCCGGCGCACCCGCTCGGTATCCTCCGCGAGCGCCCTCACCAGGGCTAAGGCGCTCCGTGGCTTGGGGTGGATGTCCACTGCCAGCGCCGCCGCCCGCAGGTGGTCGCCCAGCGCGGTCCAATCGCCGCCAAAGCGAGCCGCGAGCGCCGCCGTCACCGCGTCGGGGCCCCCGGCAAGGATGCTGAGGCCAAGACGGGCCTCCCGGACCAGCGTCCGTTCCAGCCGGCGGCGGGCGGCCTCTGTCGCCGCGCCGCTCGCGCCGGCCTTCTCGTACAGGTCACCCATGTTCACCGCGAACTCGACCGGCGAAGAACGTGGCACGGCGACCGGCAGCCGCACCGGCCCGCGCCGGCGGCTGAAGGAGAACACCAGCAGCGCGAAGATCAGGGCCGCCTGGCCGAGCATCCACCAGAGCGGCAGACCCCGGGTGGCGGTCCACTTGGAGCGCACGAAGCCGTGCAGCGACTCATCAAAGAGCACCGCGCGGCCCGGCCCCAGGCTCGCCAGCAGAAGCTTCAGGTCCGCGTCGTTCTTGAGCTCGGCGTTAGTCAGCGGCGCAGGCGAGCTCCACCACACCGCCTCGCCACGGCCCACCGGCACGCGGACGACGACGGCGTCCGGGCCGCAACGCTGTTCCACCCGGACCGCCGGATGCGGCGTCTCGTCGTCCCAGCGGACCGGGTCATACATCTCCACCTTGCCCGCCCGCGCCAGCGGCCCAGGACCGTCGGGTTCGGTGTAGCAGAGCGCGGCAAAACGCCTGCCCTGCTTCACTGCGCCGCCCGGGATCAGCAGCGCCCCTTCGCCTCCGGTGGTCAGTACGCGGCCCCCGCGTTCCAGAAAGCCCTTCACGGCGGCGCTCAACCGGCTTTGCTCCAGGGCGGTATACATGGGCGCGGCGAGCAGCAGCGTCGTGTGCGCCGCATCGACGCCGGCGAGGTCCTCGGGTGGGTGATCCCAGCGCGAGATCGGCAAGCCCAACGCCTGCAGGGTGAGGTACGCGGCCTTCGCGCCGTCCGGGCCGGTGTTGTAGCTGGTCGGCCGTGGATCGTTGGTGGCGGTCGTCGGCGCGATCAGGCTCACGGCCACAATCAGGAGCAACATCGCGCCCGCCAGCCAGAGCAGCAGACGGCGATCCAGGTTCGGCGTACCTGCGGAGCTCGCCATTACGCCACGCCTTCCGCCGTGGCGGTGCCCGGGGGGAGGTTGCCGGTCGCCGGGTGACTCAGACCGCTGCGCTGCAACGCCGCCGTGCGCAGCCGGGCAAAGCTCGCCTGCGCTGCCCGGAACTCCGCCTCGTCCTCCGCAGTGTGGCCGTACCAGCTTCGTTCAAAGGTCTGGGTCAGCTCGCGCAGGGCACGGTGCGCGTCCGATCCGGTCTCCAGGAGACGAAGGTACTCGCGTGGGGTACGCGCCGGATTGGGACGCCACGCCCGTCTCGCCTCCAGAGCCACCACGGCCGCCCAGTAGAGGCAGTGGATCGCCTCGCGCCAATCGCCGGCGGCGGCATGCTCCTCGGCCAGGCGAGCCCAATCCGTGCTGTCGCGACCGGCGCGGTTGGCCGTCGCCGCGTTCTGGCCCAGGCTGATGCGCAGCGCCTGCCGGGCCAGGCTACGACGGATGAAGAACACCAGGCCCGCTGCGGCCAGCAAGAAGCAAGCCCACTCGATGAGCGGGGCGAGCCAGGGATTGCGTGTGCCCAGCCTGTCCAGGCCAAGGAACAGCCGCAGAACACAGTCCTGCACCCGGGCGATCCGCCGCTCAAACCACGTTGGGCCCTCGGCGGCGCGAAACTCCGAGCTGGCGAGGACCTTGTCCGCCGCGGCACGTGCCTGCGGATACGGTGCGGCGTCTCCGGTCGTCGGGGAGCCGTTTGCTTCCGCGGCGAGTTCGGCCAGGTGTGCCTCCGCCGCCTCCATGCTGGCCGTCCGCTCCGGGCCGGGCTGCTTCTTGGCCGCCTCCAGGGCGTCTCGCAGCCACTGCCAGGTCACCCGAAACGCCGGGGATCCCGGGCCGGCGCTGATCTGCTCGTCTGCCGGTACGGTTCCCAGGTCGCAGGTGGCGGCAGCCGTCGCGCAGGCCGCCGCCAGGCGCTGTGCGGCGACAACCTGCGCCAGAAACGCAGCCCGATCGAGCGCCTGCGACGGGTCGGCTGCGAGAACGGGCGCCGCAAACGGCAGCAGGCCCACCAACAGGGCCAGCCCGATCACCCGGGGAGAGACCAGGCCGACGAGCCTGCCAGCCATGCGGCCAGCGACCGTGCCGTCGACCCCGGTCCTGCCTGCGATGCCGATCCTAGCCAAGCGGGGCGAATCCCCCGGCCGCCGGGGCGGAGGTTTCCGGCGGGGATCCCGCCGTGACGGGCACCGGGTGCGCGGCTCCTCCCCGGCTGCCTTCCAGCAGCAGTTGCAGATCCAGCGCCTCTTTCCGCACGCGCTGATCGAAGTACACCAGCGTCAGACCGATCAGCGCCACCGGCGCCACCACGGTGTGGCCCACGAACGAGAGCACAAGCGTCAGGGCCTGCGCGAGGTAGTGCTGCTCCTTCGGCGCAAACATGATCAGAAGGGTGGCCGGCGACTCCAGAACGCCGACGACCAGATAAAGGCAGCCCGCGATCAGCAGCACTACAAACAGCCGCCCCTTGGTTCCCGCGGCCAGGACCTTGCTCCGGCGCATCGCGGCCCGGATCTTAAGGCGCTCCACCACCGCGGCAGGGCCGGCCAGCGTGTTTCGCAGGTACAGGATGAAGCCAGCGGGGAAGCCCCCTAATATGGCGACAAAGATGAGCACGGCCCCCAAGACCGTCAGCGCCGGGCTGTTGGTGCGCGCGCCGAACGCGGCCAGCAGCGCCGCAAGGGTGAGGCCAAGCAGGGGAATCCAGATCATGCTCCCTACCTGCCAGAGCGCAATGCCGATCCATCGGTACCAGCGCCGCAAAGCAAAGACCAGGGAGGCCTTGGCGCTGGCCGGCCGGTTCAGGTAGACCTCGCTCATGGCCAGCGTGGTGGCCGCCTGCGTCACTGCCGCGACGAGAAAGAACACCAGCGCCGCAGCCCAGGTGCCGAGCTCCATCCCGATCAGGCTCTGCAGCGAAAAGGGCGGAGCCGCCGCAGAACCGCCCGCCGGTCCCTGCAAGACCGCGAAGCGCATGAGTTTGTGAGCCGTCGCCAGGGAGATGCCCTGCACCACCACCTGCACGCTCGCCGAAACCGCCGCGATGCTGGCAAAGAGCCAAAAGCGGGAGCGGTACAGCGCAAAGCTTCGGTCCAGGATCTCGCCCAGGGAGAGCGGCCGCAGCTCGAACAGCGCCGGTCCGCCGCCGCCGCCCGCGGGCACGGCCTCGGGGTGGATCTCCGGTCGCAGCCAGTCCCGATCTGGGCCCTGCACCATCAGGAGCTCTCCTTGCCTTCCGCGTGACGGCTTACCTTGTGCATGACGCCGCGAGCGCCGCCCGCATGCGGCACATCGTAGCACCCCGCGCACGCTTCGCGACCGCAAACCTCGCTCTCCCGGCAGAACCTGCGGGGAGCATTCCTGATTTGGGAAACGGCTCGCCTTCTGCCGTCACGACCCGCTCCGGATCGCTCCGCGCCAGCAGCGCAACGCGCATCTCACGTATTGCAATGGGCGAAAGCAGCCTTCCTCCGGATAGCCGGGCCAGCGACACTGCCCGGAACGAGTCACGGCTTCGTTTGCTGACCGACACTGGCCTGTTACTCGCCTCCGAGCGCAGCCTCGACGTCATTGTCCAGGCGGCGCTCGACGCGGGGCTGCAACTCTCCGGCGCCGCCTTTGGGGCCTTCTTCTACAACAACGTAGGTCTCGATGGCGAGCCGTATCAGCTGTACAAGCTCTCCGGCATCGATGCCGCCAGCTTCAGCTCCTTCCCCATGCCGCGCCCCACGGCCGTCTTTGCGCCCACCTTCGCCGGCGAGGGGATCCTGCGTTCCGACGACATCACCCTGGACTCCCGCTACGGCAAGAACGCGCCCCTGGCCGGCATGCCTCCCGGTCACGTGCCGGTGCGCAGCTACCTGGCGGTTCCGGTGCGTGGGCGTGCGGGGGAGGTGCTGGGAGCGCTGCTGTACGGCCATCCGGAGCCGGGCATGTTCGCGGCTGAGGTGGAGTCGTTGGTCGCGACCGTCGCCGCGCAGGCCGCAGTCGCCATTGACAACGCGCGTTTGACCGACTCCCTGACTCATGAGATCGCGCTGGCCGACCAGGCCCGTGCCGACCAGCGGGCGACCGGCCGCCGGCTCCGTCAGGCCCTGGACGCTGCGCAGCTGGGCACCTGGAGCTACGACGCGGCCACCGGACTCGTGGACTTCGATGAACGCGGTGCGGCGCTGTTCGGCGTAGAACCGCATGTGCCCATGCCACGCGACGAGCTGCGGCAGCAAGTGGTCGACCGCGAAGACCTCGGCCGGTCAGCCGAGGATCTGCGCGAGGTGCTCCGTGCCGGGGGCCAGTACAGCGCCGAGTACCGCATCCAGACCGCCGACGGCGGACGGGTCTGGGTCGCTGTCTCCGGGAACGCCACCTTCGCCGAAGGCTCGTCCGAGCTAAAGGGCATGATCGGCACCTTGCAGGACATTACCGTCCGCAAGCTGCAGGAGGAGACCCTGCGCACCAGTGAAAAACTGGCCGCGACCGGCCGGATGGCGGCCACCATCGCGCATGAGATCAACAATCCGCTTGAGGCCGTCACAAACTTGATCTACCTGGCCAAGACCGATCCCGAGACGCCCAGCGCCGTGGGGCGTCTGCTGGAAACCGCCGACACCGAGCTGGCGCGCGTGGCCCAGATCGCGCAACAGACCCTGGGCTTCTACCGCGACACCACGCGACCGGTCACCATCGACCTCAACGATCTGCTTCAGGCGGTGGTCGACCTGTTTGGCCGCAAGCTGAACGGCAAGCGTCTGGCCTGCAAACTGGATCTCGATCCCGGGCTCTCCGTGGTTGGCCTCCAGGGCGAGATCCGGCAGGTGGTCTCGAACCTCCTGGTGAACGCCATCGACGCCTCCGCGAACACCGGCGGCGAGATCCACATCCGGGGTCGCCATCGGCGCCGCGGCGAAAGCCGGGGTGTCTCCGTTCTGATTTCAGACCGGGGCGCCGGCATTCCCAAGCACGTCCGGCACCGGCTTTTCACGCCCTTTGTCACGACCAAGCAGTCGCTCGGCACGGGGCTGGGCCTCTGGGTTACGCGGGGCATGGTCGAAAAACACGGGGGTTCAGTGCGCTTCCGCAGTCGCACGGAGAATCCTTCCGGCACCGTGTTCCGTGTGTACCTGCCTGCGACGGGCGACTCACAACTTTTTCCTGCCCAAAGCTCGGCCATTCTCCAGTAGACTTGCCTCTGGCGAGATCGTCGCACGCACCTTGTGCTTCGTGCCTAAAGCGACGGTCTGCAGGACTTATCGAACCTGCATCACGCTGCCGGGTTCGCCATGCTTACTGGGCCGAGACGCCATGAATCCCATACTGCTGTTCAGCGACACGTACAACACGGTGACTTTGCAGAGCGGTGAAGCCGGTAAGAACGCCGACCTGCAGGCGCCTGCGCCCCGCATCCTCGTGGTAGACGATGAGATGCTGATCGCCGACACGATCGTGCAGATTCTGAACCGGAACGGCTTTATCGCCGAAGCGGCCTACTCCGGCGGGCAGGCCATCGATGTGGCCAAGCGCCACT
This sequence comes from uncultured Acidobacteriaceae bacterium, assembly GCA_964248055.1. Lineage (GTDB taxonomy): Bacteria > Acidobacteriota > Terriglobia > Terriglobales > Acidobacteriaceae > Granulicella. The sequence goes on from CAXTWN010000013.1 coordinate 28,091, forward strand.
GTCCGGAGCTTGTGCTGTCAGATGTGATGATGCCGCACGTCGATGGCGTGGAAGCCGCGATCGCCATCCGGGAATACTGTCCCGACACCCGGATCGTGCTCTTTTCCGGGCAGGCTGCCACGGTAGAGATTCTCGCCCGCGCCCGCGAGCGGGGACACAACTTCGAACTGCTGCCCAAGCCGATCCATCCGACCCAACTGATCAAGCATCTGCGGGCGTAGCCTGCCAGGCGTCCGTTCCTCTGCGCCCGGAGCGTCCCTTCCGGTGCGGGCGGCGTCCTATCCTGCATCAAGACACCGAGGACGCACGCCGATGCCGATTACGCTCCCCATCGCGATCTATTACGAGCAGCCCCACTGGTTCAAGCCGCTCTTTGCCGAACTGGACCGGCGCGGCACACCGTACGTCAGGCTGTTCGCGCCGGATCACTTCTACGATCCGGCCGATCATCCAGAAGACAGGTACTCCCTCGTGTTCAACCGCATGAGCCCGTCGGCGTGGAACCGGGATCACGGGGACCAGATCTTCTACACGCTGGGCTTCCTGGAGCACCTCCAAAGCCGCGGGATGCGGGTCATCAACGGCGTGAAGGCCTTCCAGTCCGAGCTCTCCAAGGCGGGGCAGCTGGTGTTGCAGGACACCCTGGGTCTGCCCTATCCCAGGGCGCGCGTCATCCATCGTTCCGAGCAGGCACTCGCGGCCGCGGAAGGCATGCGCTGGCCCATCGTCGTCAAGCCCAACATCGGCGGCTCCGGCGCGGGCGTGAAGCGCTTTGACGGCGCCAGCCAGCTACGCCACGCCATCGAAGCGCCCGCCGGCTCGCCCGATGCGCTGCAGTTCGGGCTGGATAGCACGGCGCTGGTGCAGGAGTTCATCCCGGCGCAGGACAGCCACATCGTCCGCGTGGAGGTTCTCAACGGCAAGTATCTCTATGCCATCAAGGTACACATCACCGGCGAGACCTTTGACCTGTGCCCGGCCGATATCTGCCGGACCACCAGCGGAACCGACCTGAACCGTGCTGCCTGCGCGCTGGACGCTCCCAAGACCGGCATCACCGTCGAGGCCTTCACGCCGCCGGCGGACGCCATTGCCGACGTCGAGGAGATCATGAAGCACTCCGGCATCGATATCGGCGGGGTGGAATACATCACGGACGCGCGCGACGGAAAGCGCTACTACTACGACACCAACGCGCTGAGCAACTTCGTCGCCGACGGCCCCAGCGTGCTCGGCTTCGATCCGTTTGTGAAGCTGGTGGACTGGCTGGAGGCCGAAGCCGGGCTGGAGCTCTCCGTCTTCACCGGCAAGAGCGAGGAGGAGCAGGAGGCGATGGTCGCCGAGCTCTGACGCCTCGCCCGGTCGTTGAGCACCTGCCGCTCGGATCCCGCCCTAAAGCAGCGCCGAGCAGATGGCCAGCCCCGCCAGAGCAGCCGTCTCCGCCCGCAGGATGCGTGGCCCCAGCGTCACCGGCTGCCATCCGGCGGCCGAAAATAGCTGGATCTCCTCGGGAGCCCAGCCGCCCTCGGGGCCGATCGCCAGGGCCAGTTCGCGGCTGCGCTCAGCGTCGGGACCGTCCGCTCCGGGTCGGTTGGCGAGCGCGGCAGCAAGCGTGTTCTCCTCCTCGGTTTCCGCGAGCAGAAGTCTTTGCGGCGCCGTCACCAGGCCCAGCGCCGCCCGTAGGGCGACCGGCTCGTCGAACTCGGGCAGGTCGCTGCGCCGCGACTGCTGGGCGGCCTCCCGCACGATTTTGCGCCAGCGCTCAGCCCGTTTGGCCGCTGCCTGGGCCAGGTGCCTGTCCGTACGCCGGGCGAGCACGGGGGTGATCCGCGCTGCGCCGAGCTCCGTCGCCTTCTCCAGCCCCCATTCGTAGTGATCGAACTTGATCACTGCCAGCAAGAGGTGCACCGGCAGGGCAGCGTCGGTCTCCAACTCCTCGCGGAGCGCAAAGGTGACCTCCCGCTCGGAGACCCGGAGGACCTCGGCCCGGCGTAGAAAGCCCCCGGCCAGCACATCGAAGACCTGCCCCGGCTCGGCGCGCAACACCCGCGCCAGATGCACGGCCTGATCGCCCGTGAGGCTGGCGGTCGAGTCGGTCCAGGTGTCGGCAATCCAGCGGCGTCGGGTCATGCCAACTCTGATGGCTTAGGCGAGAGCAGGGTGCGGTTTCTAATGGCGGAACGCAGCTCCGTGACGAACTCGCAGGATCTCCACGGCATCATCAACCAGGCGGTACACGATCAGATAGTTGGATTGCGTAATGGCCAGCTCCCGCGTCCCTTGAACGACTCCCGGCCTGCCCAGCTGCGGAAAAAGGATCAGAGACGTGGCACCTGATAGAATTCGCTCCGCTAAGCGCCTCGCGGCCTCAGGCTTGTCTCTGCGAATGTAGCTGACGATCTCCGCCAAATCATCGGAGGCGGGCATGGTCCAACGAACGCGCATCTAGCGGGCGAGGATATCCTCTATCCGCTGCCTCACCGCCTCTTGCTCCACCAGAAGCCCCGCGTCGGCAGCAGCCAGTCCTTCGTTTACGGCCCGGGTATGATCCTGCCGCCAGCATAGGTAGCTCTTGACGGCTTCGTTCACCAAATCGTCTGGCGAAGGGCCACCGTCAGCGTAGATCTGCTGAAGCTGCACGTCATAGTCGGCTGTGAGGTGGATCACCATAAGCAGAGCGTAGAGGGGCCGTCGGCATGCGTCAATACGGATGATCGCTTAGCACTCGATCACATTCAGCGCCAACCCCGCCAGGCTCGTCTCCTTGTAGCGCGACTGCATGTCCAGCCCGGTCCGGTACATGGTTTCGATCACCTGGTCCAGCGAGATCTTGTGGCTGCCCGGGTCGTTCGTCGCCAGTCGCGCGGCATTGACGGCCTTCACCGCGCCCATGCCGTTTCGCTCGATGCACGGGATCTGCACCAGGCCCCCGATGGGATCGCAGGTCATCCCGAGGTTATGTTCCATGGCGATCTCGGCCGCGTGCTCGATTTGGGCGTTCGTGGCGACGACCTGGGCCGTCCGGGCTTCAGAGGACAGGGAAGAGGCCGGCGGCGGCGTGAGCGCCGCGACCAGCCCTCCTGCCGCCATGGAGCAGGCGACTCCTACCTCCCCCTGGCAGCCGACCTCCGCACCGGAGATGGAGGCGTTCTCCTTATAAAGAATGCCGATCGCTGCGGCGGTCAGGAAGAAGCGGAGCAGACCAGCCTCCCGCTCCTGGTCCGTCAGCCCGGGGCTGGCATGGTGGAGGTAGTAGTACGCGATGGCCGGAACCACCCCCGCCGCGCCGTTGGTCGGGGCGGTCACCACGCGCCCTCCCGCGGCGTTCTCTTCGTTGACGGCCATGGCCACCATGGTCACGGCAGCGAGCGGCGCCAGTGGATCCTGCGGCCGGCCCTCCAGGGCTCGCGCGGCAAGGCGCCGCGCCAGCCCCGGGGCTCGCCGGCGCACGTTCAAGCCGCCCGGAAGCGTGCCGTCGGTCGCCAGGCCGCGGTGGAGGGAGTCCTGCATCACCTGCCAGAGCAGAAGAATGGCCCGCTGGATCGTTTGCTGCGGGGAAGTCGTCGCAGGATCGGCAGTTTGGGTCTTCGACCCACCCTTCCCTTCCGCGCGGGGCCCTCCGGCGAAGGCAAGAATGCGCTCTATGCGGTACAGGATCGTCGGGTCCGCAAAGAGGGCGACCTCGTTCGCAAGCACCACTTCAGCGATGGAAAGCCCGCGCGCGGCACCGAAGCGAAGCAGTTCCGCGGCGCTGGCAAAGGGAAACGGCACGGCGCGCGATCGCCCGGTCGAGGCGTTGGCGAACTCCTCGGCGGTCAGGATGAAGCCGCCGCCGATGGAGTAGAAGATCTGCTGTGCCAAAACGTTGTCTTGCCGGTCCAGCGCGGTCAGGCGTAGCCCATTCGGATGGGTGGGCACGGCGGGGTCGGGGTACATCTGCCCGCGATGGAACAGGAGGTCGGTCTCGAGGTGAAACGCGAGCGGGCGTGTGCCCCCGAGGAGGATCTCGCGCTGAACCTGGACGCGCTCCAGCAGGGGCGTCATGCGTTGCGGATCGACGGTGTCGGGGGCCTCGCCCAGGAGGCCATACAGGACCGCGCGATCGGTCGCATGGCCGACCCCGGTGAGCGCCAGGGAACCGTACAGGTCGACCACGACGCGCTCCACTGCCGTGCTCGCGGGAGAGGCCAGAAGGGCCGTGACGAAGTGATTGGCCGCCCGCATCGGGCCCACGGTGTGGGAGCTCGACGGGCCGATGCCGATCTTGAACAGTTCAAACAGGCTGGTGTTCATCGTGTGCGCTTCGCCATTGTAGGTGCGGCGACGCGGAAGTGGTATTGGGCCGCCGGGGCACGCCCCCTAGACTGGGGGTCACTTCGGAGCTCCTCGGGTTCAGGGACCGTTGCAGGCGGAATCATGCTCTTCAAGACGCGTTCGGCGGCGGTGTACGGCATCGATGCGCACATCATCGACGTGGAGGTCGACTTCTCCGGCATCAAGCTGGAACAGGAGAACTTCAGTACCGTGGGCCTGCCGGACGCCGCCGTGCGCGAAAGCCGCGACCGGGTGCGCTCGGCGATCAAGAACTCCGGGTTCGATCTGCCGCCCACGCGCATCACCATCAATCTCGCGCCCGCCGACCTGAAGAAGGAGGGCTCGGGCTTCGATCTGCCCATCGCGGTGGGCATCCTGGGCGCGTACGGCGGGTTGGCGATCAAGGAGGTCGATGATTTCGTGCTGGTTGGCGAACTCGGGCTGGACGGCGGGTTGCGCGCCGTGCAGGGCATGCTGCCGATCGCGATCGCCGCGCGTGCCGCCGGAATCAAGAATCTGCTCATTCCCCGCTCCAACGCCCGCGAAGCGGCTGTGGTCGAAGGGGTCAATGTATACCCGGTGCAGAGTCTGCTGGAGGTCCGCGAGCTGCTGAACGGGGCAGCGCTGGGTGCGGTGGGCGCGGAGCCGCTTCGGGTCGCCTCCAAGGCGCTGCTTGCGGAGGCGCAGGAGGGTGTGCCGGACTTCGCCGATGTGCGTGGCCAGCACATGGCCAAGCGCGCGCTGGAGGTCGCCGCCGCGGGCGGGCACAACATCCTGATGATCGGTCCTCCGGGGTCGGGTAAGACGATGCTGGCCAAGCGTTTACCCTCGATCCTCGCGCCGCTGCGCTTCGAGGAGGCGCTGGAAACCACCAAGATCCACTCGGTCGCCGGCGTGCTGAACCGCGATGAGGGTCTGGTGACGCACCGGCCCTTTCGGGCGCCGCACCACACCATCTCCGACGCCGGGTTGATCGGCGGCGGTATGGTGCCGCGGCCCGGTGAAGTCTCGCTGGCGCACAACGGCGTTCTGTTTCTGGACGAGCTGCCGGAGTTCCCGCGCAACGTCCTGGAGGTGCTGCGCCAGCCGCTCGAAGACGGGAACGTCACCATTGCGCGGGCGGCCATGAGTCTGAGCTTTCCGGCACGGTTCATGTTGGCGGCCGCCATGAATCCGTGCCCGTGCGGCTACTTCAACGACAAGGGCCGGGAGTGCCTGTGCACCCCGCCCATGATCCAGCGGTATGTCTCCAAGGTCTCCGGGCCGCTGCTGGACCGGATCGACATCCACATCGAGGTGCCCGCAGTGCAATACAAAGAGTTACGCAGTGGGACCGCCGCGGAAAGTTCGGCGCAGATCCGGGAGCGGGTGCTGGCGGCCCGCGAGCGCCAGCACGCGCGCTTTCTGGAGGCAGGCGCGCGCACCAAGGGGTCCAAGACCGGGGCCAGCCGCGCGGTGTTCGCGAACGCCCAGATGACCACCTCGCAGATCCGGCAGCACTGCGAGCTGGCCAGCGACGCCGAACGGTTGCTGGAGCGCGCGATGCAGCAGCAGGGCCTCAGCGCCCGGGCTCACGACCGCATCCTCAAGGTGGCCCGCACCGTGGCGGATCTGGAGGGCGCCGACGCGATCGCGGTGAAGCACCTCGCCGAGGCCATCCAGTACCGGACGCTGGACCGGAGCTATTGGGCCAATTGAACGCTGTGCCATGAAGTATTCCGTTTTTGGGATTCGGTGTCCTGACTGTCCGAAAAAAGGTATTGACCCCGTTCGCGGCAGACGATATGTTGCAGATGTTGCAACGGAAGAACGACCTTTCCGGTCTGCTTCCACCCTGTCGCAGTGCAAGGCTGCGAGCAATCCTGATCTCTCCTGGCGATCCTTCATCCCCGAAGCGGGAACGGCTCGTCGCTGCGACCGCTGAGGCCACGTCGTATTCCGAGAGGTTCGTTCGGGCGCATCTTTGGAGCTGCAAACTGCGTCTATACCATTACCGGGTCGCGCCTTCCACTACACCCCGCAGATCCGCGAGGCATGTCTTGCTCTCCGAGATGGACAGAATCGGAAGAGCTTAGGCCTCCCTAACTCGAGGAGATACACATTATGCGCTCAGATCTTATTTTTGGAGCACTGACCCACGTTAACAATCGGTATCAGCTGTGTCAGCTTGCCTCCAAGGCGACCCGCAAGCTGCACAAGCCGAACACCCGTCTGCAGGACACGACCAACGACGTTCTGGAGCGCTTCAAAGACACGGTTCCCATGGGCGACGCCGAAGTGGAGCTGGATCAGCAGGAAGAATCCCTCGCGACCGAGCGCCGCGCAGCCTAAACTGCGCGGCCTGCCGCTTTTCCTCAGCTGGTCAGAGAGTCTTCCTCAAACCTCCCGGGAACTCTGATAGGCTGGCACCAAACCCAACCAGCACCCCCGCAATCTCACTCCGCAAGTCCCCCTTCCTCTTCCCCTTGAGTGGCCCGTTGTCAGGCGCTCTTGCGGTCTCCTCCGCTGTTTGTTGTTCCCTCCTGCCTCATCCAATCAAAAACTGAAAGAAGTCCCCAGAAGCACATGACCATCTCTGAATTGAAAGAAAAGAGCATTGCCGAACTCGGCAAACTCGCCCGCGGTCTGGAGATCGCCGGCACCAGCGCCCTCCGGAAACAGGATCTTATCTTCAAGATTCTGCAGGCGCAAAGCGAAAAGGAAGGGCACATCTTCGCCGAAGGCGTGCTGGAGATCCTGCCCGACGGCTACGGCTTTCTGCGCTCCCCGGATTACAACTACCTGCCCGGCCCGGACGATATCTACGTCTCGCCCAGCCAGATCCGCAAGTTCGATCTGAAGACCGGCGACACGATCTCGGGTAACGTGCGCAGCCCGCATGAGGGCGAAAAGTACTTTGCGCTGGTCAAGATCGAGGCGATCAACTTTGAGTCGCCTGAAGAGACCCGCAACAAGATCCTGTTCGACAACCTGACGCCCCTGTACCCGCAGGAACGGATCAAGATGGAAACTGTGCGCGAGGGCATCTCCGGTCGCGTGCTTGATCTGCTGACGCCCATCGGCAAGGGCCAGCGTGGCCTGATCGTGGCGCCACCGCGCACCGGTAAAACCGTGCTGATGCAGTCGATTGCAAACTCCGTGACCGCCAACCACCCCGAGGTCGTGCTGATCGTTCTGCTCATCGACGAGCGCCCGGAAGAGGTCACCGACATGCAGCGTTCGGTAAAGGGCGAGGTCATCAGCTCGACCTTTGACGAGCCCGCCGCACGCCATGTACAGGTCGCCGAGATGGTGATCGAAAAGGCCAAGCGCCTGGTCGAGCACAAGCGCGACGTGGTGATCCTGCTGGACTCGATCACGCGTCTGGCGCGCGCCTACAACACCATCGTGCCGCCATCGGGCAAGGTGCTCTCGGGCGGTGTCGATTCCAACGCCCTGCAACGGCCCAAGCGCTTCTTCGGCGCAGCGAGGAACATCGAGGAGGGCGGCAGCCTGACCATCATCGCCTCCGCGCTGGTCGAAACCGGCTCGCGCATGGACGAGGTCATCTTCGAGGAGTTCAAGGGCACCGGCAACATGGAAGTCATTCTGGAACGCAAGCTGGTCGACAAGCGAGTCTTCCCGGCGATCGACATCCAGCGCTCCGGCACCCGCAAGGAGGAGCTGCTCATCCCCAAGGACGAGTTGCAGCGGACGTGGATTTTGCGCAAGGTGCTGAATCCGCTGTCGCCGGTCGAGGCGATGGAGCTGCTCTCGGACAAGCTGGGCAAGACCCGCAACAACAGCGAGTTCCTGCACAACATGAACTCGCTGTAAGGGCCCAAAGAAGGCAAACAGCAAGGGGGCGCGGCTTCGGTCGCGTCCCTTGCGTTTTGCTATGGAGTTCGTTCTAGCTATGCTGGATGCGAGGCGAGCACGATGCAGAAGATAGGCTGGGCGGTCGTCGCGATGCTGTGGGGTACGGCGCTGGGACAGACGACGGCGACGCTGCCGCCGGGCTACCCGGGCGTCAAAGATCGGGTGCCGGGCATCTTTCTAACCCCTGTGGCGAATGCGCCGTTCAGCGGTCAGGTGGACATCGTCTCGCATCGCAGGTTGGCGGACGGAACCGAGCAGGTGATTACGGCCCGGAACACGTTGGCGCGAGCGTCTTCGGGCAAGGTCTACCAGGAGTACCACGTGCTGGCTGCTCCGGAGCTGCTGGGCAAGACGCCGCTGATGTCGCGGTTCACCTACGACCCGTCCAGCCGGGAGCGGATTGAGATGTACCCGCAGACCCACCTCGCCCGGCTGCTGGTGCTGCGGGGCCCGCAGCGGACCCCAGCCGAGGCGCTGCCGCCGGATCAGCGCGCCTTGGCCGACAAGGTGACCGGCACGGTGGTCATCGACCTGGGCAAGCAGCAGATGGACGGTATGGAACTCCAGGGCATCCGGAAGCAGCGTATTGTGCCTGCGGAGCTCAGCGGGACGGGCAAGCCGGTGACCATCACGGACGACTACTGGTACTCGCCGGAGCTGTCGATCTACATGACGATTCGGCACGAAGACCCGCGTACCGGCGAGCAACTCGTTGCTGTGTCCAACGTGACGCGGGCGGAGCCGGATGCGCAGCAGTTTGCCGTTCCACCCGAGTACAAACTCGTGGACGAGACCACACGCGAGGCTCCGGTGGCGCGGGACTGGACCGCTCACTGACGTAGCCGTGAGCATCTCACCTCGTCTGGAGGCGGATGTGGCACAGGATCAGACAGCGGCTGGGCAGGTGTGGACCGGAGCGGGCTTTCCGACGTTGCTGCGGGGCAAGGTGGCGGTCGTGACCGGGGCGGCGCGGGGCATCGGGCGCGCCATTGCGGTGGATCTGGCTCGGAATGGGGCCAAGGTGGTGGCGGTGGACATCGCGGGGCAGGTCTCCTCGAAGACGGAGTACCCGTCCGCAACGCAGGACGACCTGGACGAGACGGGCAAACTGCTCCAGCAGATCGGACTGCCGCACGCAACGATGATTGCGGACATCCGGCAGATGAACGACCTGCGCGCCATTGCAGACAAGATCGAGCAGGAGTTCGGCGGGGTAGACATCGTGGTGGCGAACGCCGCGATCCAGACGTTCAAGCCACTGCTGGAGATGGACGACGACGACTGGCACGACACCGTGAACAACAACCTGAATGGCACGGCCAACACGGTGCGAGCGTTTGCGCCGTACCTGGTGAAGCGCGGTGGCGGGCGCCTGATCCTGGTGTCCTCTATGCAGGGCCGCTACGGGATGAAGAATGGCGCGGCGTACTCGGCGTCCAAGTGGGGGATCCTCGGGCTGATGAAGTCGGCGGCGCTGGAGCTGGGCAAGTACAGGATCACGGTGAACAGCATCGAGCCGGGGTTGATCGATACGCCGCTGACGCGCAACGATAAGCGCTGGAGCATGGCGGTGGGCGAGACCATGACCACGCCGCCGCCCGAGCACCCGAGCGAAGAGGAGACCATCAAGGCGCGTCTCCCTAAGGTGCCGCTGGGCGTGCCCTGGCTGACGCCGGAGCAGGTGGCCCCGGTGGCGGTCTTCCTGGCCAGTGATGCGGCGGCCATGGTAACCGGCGCGAGCTATGACGTAAACGGCGGCGATTCGGCGCACGTCTCCGCCTGATCACGAAATACTTAGCTCGACTTTCGATTGGGGAAGGAAACAGCCCGGCGTTTTGCCGGGCTGTTCTGCTTAGGCGAGTGTTCTCTCGCGGGTCAAGCGCCCGCGTTGGCTGCGGAGGCTTGGCTGCGTTGACGTTCGAGCGGGTGGGGCACCTTGACCCAGTGCATCCCGGCCGCTCTCGCCGCCTGCACGCCGAGCTCTGTGTCTTCAAAGACAAGGCAGTCGGCCGGGGCGACGCCGAGCCGTTCCGCAGCCAGCAGGTAGGGCTCGGGGTGGGGCTTGGCCCGGGTGTAGTCTTCGGCGCAGACCAGCGTTTGGAAGCGATCGAGCAGGCCGAGCTGTTCCAGGGAGCGCGCAACCGAGGCGCGACCCCCGCCCGAGACGATGGCGAAGGGCACACGGCCGTGGGCCTCGTCGATGTGCTCCAGCACCTCGGCGACCGCGGTCAGTTGGGGCAGCGCCTCGTGGAAGTAGGCCTCCTTGATCTGCGCTGTCTTCGCGACGGGGATCTGGAGGCCCTGGGCGTGACTGAGGTCGGCGAGGATCTCCTCGACGGGACGACCGCCCCACTCGTAGAAGAGCTCTTCAGGGAAGTCGCAGCGGAAGGCGTCAAGCGCGCGGCGCCAGGCGAGGTAGTGCAGGGGCATGGAGTCGACCACGGTGCCGTCGCAGTCGAAGAGGTACGCCTTGAAGTCGCCCGGAGGGAGGGGGAGTTTGAACTGGCGGGCGGAGGGAGCCATGGCTTTATTGTAGGTGTTTGTTGGGGTTGGGGGTTCGCGGCTTGGGCGAACTGCGAACGCGGGATACGCGGAGGCCGCTGTGTTGACGCGGTGTTTCCGTGCGGGTCAGCAGGGGCTTAGTAGCCGTTGGCGAGCAGGTAGTCGGTTGTGAGCCACGGGCGCTGGGTGGCCTGGCGCTGCTGGTGGGCGTACCGGGCGAGCACGTCGGTTTCGATGTTGACTGCAGCCCCGGGCGTGAGGACGCGGAGGTGCGTGCTGCGGTAGGTGTGCGGGATGATGGCGATCTCGATGCGGGTCCGGCCGTCCGCGGCGGGGGGATGGACCTTGGCGACGGTAAGGCTGATGCCGTCCACAGTGCTGGAGCCCTGCGGAAGAACGTGGGCGGCGAGTTCGGGCGGCAGGTCGAGGGTCAGACGCCAGTCGGCGGTGGCGAGGTCGGGCGACAGCGCGACGAGGGAGACGAGGGTAGCGATGCCGTCGACGTGGCCCTGGACGACGTGACCGCCGAGCGGCGCGCCGGCGGGCGTGGGCAGCTCCAGATTGACCAGGACGCCGGGGGTGAGCTGGCCCAGAGTGGTGCGGCGAACGGTCTCTTCCGCGAGATCGGCGGCGAAGCGGTCGGGGAGCGCAGAGCCTTGGGTGGCGATCGGGATGGCGGTGAGGCAGACGCCGTTAACGGCGATGCTGTCGCCCGTGCGCCAGCGGCCGGCGAGGGCGGGCGCGGCGATCTCGAGGCGGGTGGCGCCGGCGGTGAGGGTGAGCGAGAGCAGCGAGCCGGTGGTTTCGACGAGGCCGGTAAACATGGATCAAGGGTACAGGGTGTTGGGTACGGGTGGAGCACGGACGGCTTCCGGTGAGGGTTGGAGAGGATGCGGCGCCTTGAGCAAAATGCGGGGGTCTCTCCACTGCGCTTCGCTTCGGTCGAGATGACGGGTCTTTGCTGGTATAGAGGTAGAACCATTCGGTCGAGATGACGCGTCTTTGCTGGTGTAGAAGGTAGAGCCATTTGGTCGAGATGACGCGTCGTTGCTGGTGTAGAAGGTAGAGCCAT
>CAXTWN010000014.1:0-31411 GCA_964248055.1 uncultured Acidobacteriaceae bacterium
CGCCCGGCATCCCGCACACGACCCTCGCTGGACTCACGCACGATGTTGGCGCCTGAGCCGACCAGCGCGGTGATGATGGGATCTTTCTTGTCGTCGGGATCGCCGTCCTGCAGCTCGCTCAGGATCTGTTCGAGCCGTTCCGCCTGCACCCTGGTCTCCTGCTGGTGAGATTGGAAGGCCTGCTTGAGCTGCGTGTCCTGCGCGTGCTCGATCATGCTGTCGAGCCCGGCCACGATCTGCTTTTCGGTGGAGAGCAGGTAGCGCAGCTGTCCGGTGTAGAGCGAGCGCAAATCGTCGTAGTCGTTTGGTGTGATGAGTCCCATGATGATTCTCCGTGGTGCCTGAGTTGCGGTTGTGAAGCGCTGCATGGACGGCCGTCGAGCTTTCTTGGGCCGAGGTTAGATCGCCGCTGTTCCCGGCTCCAGCTTTACCTTCAGCCAGCCGTGGTCGTGCTTGTCGAAGTGCCGGTAGGCATCGATCGCCGAGGCAACGGGCACCTTTTGCGTGAAGAACTGCTCAGGGCGCATCACGCCGCTGCGCACCAGCTCGATGAGGCGCGGAAGGTACTTGCGATGGTTGCAGTTGCCCAGGCGGATGGTGATGTTTTTGTTCATCGCCATGCCGATCGGGAAGGACTTCAGCGTGGGCGGGTAGACGCCGATGATGGACATCGTTCCGGCCTTGGCGACGGACTCGACGCCCCACTCGAGCGCCTGCGTGGGCGCACCACCGATCCACCACTTCTTCTTCTCGGCCTTCTTCAGGTCCGGCGCGATGTCTTCCATCTCGCCCTGGAACTGCTTCTTCATCCTGGACGAGCTGTGTTTGGCGCAGGTCGCGTCCACCCCCACGGCGTCGATCACGCGATCGGGACCGGACCCGAAGGTGAGCTCATGAAGAACCTTGACCGGGTTCTCCTCGCTGAAGTCGATGGTTTCCGCGCCATGTTTGCGCGCCTCTTCAAGACGCGAAGGAACCTGGTCGATCGCGAAGACGCGGCCGGCGTTCATGTGCTGCGCGCATGCAATGGCCATCATGCCGACGGGGCCGCAGCCGAAGATCGCAACCGTGTCGCCGGGCTGGATCCCGGCCATCTCCGCGGCCTGGTAGGAGGTCGGGAGGATGTCGCTCATCATGATGGCCGCATCATCGGTGATCTCTTCGGGCAGCTTGACGAGATTGACCGAGGCATAGGGAACGCGGGCGTACTCGGCCTGCAGGCCGTCCAGGCCGCCAGCCGTTTCGGGGCCACCGAAGAAGACCGTGCCGCCCAGGGGGCCGGCCTCGTTCATCCGGTTGCACTGCGAGTAGAAGCCGGCCCGGCAGTAATTGCAGCTGCCGCAGCCCAGGGTGGAGGGGATGATGACGCGATCGCCGGGGCGGAAGTTTCGCACCGCCTTGCCGACCGCCTCCACAATGCCGATGCCCTCATGCCCGAGGATGCGCCCGGACTTCATGCCAGTGAAGGTGCCACGCACGAAGTGAAGATCCGTACCGCAGATCGCGGAGGAGGTGATCCGCACGATGGCGTCGTTGTCGCTCTTGATCTTGGGTTCGCTCACGTTTTGGAGGCGAACGTCGCCCACGTCGTGCCACACCACTGCCTTCATCGCTTGTCTCCTGATGGGAAAGGGGGATCGAACGCCCCTGTTCAGCAGCCGCAAACGTGCGCAGGCGCGCTGTCTCAGGTTGTTGAGATGCCGCAAGTGCGCGGCGTGTTCGCCGGGGCAGGCGCTGGAACCTGCCGTGCCCAACGCGTAAGCTACACAGGAGGGCCACCTGGGATGAAGCTCACCCGCTATACCAAGTTCAACGGCGATCTTTCCACGAGCTTCGATCTGGAAGACCTGATGGAGGCCCTCAGCGACTTCTTTCTGGACTCCGGCTTCCAGGACCCGTACTCGCAGTTCCCGAACTCCGGCGACAACTCCATGGAGGATCTGCGCGAGGCCGTGCGCCAGGCGCTGGACGCCGGCGATCTGCTGGATGAGGACGCGCAGGAGAAGTACGAGGCCCTGCCCGAGGAGGGCAAGCAGGAGCTTGTCGAGAAGATCATCCAGCGCATGAAGGATGAGGCGTTCCTGAACGCGGAAGATCCGGCCGAGGGGCAGGGCGAGCAGGGCGAGGGCGAGTCGGAGAACGCCCGCTTCGAGGTGACCGACAAGGGTATGGACTTCCTCGGCTTCAAGGCGCTGCGCGATCTGCTCGGGCCGCTGGGGAAGAGCTCGCTGGGACGGCACGACACGCGGTATGAGGCGGCGGGGGTGGAGACGAATGGCTCCTCCAAGTGCTACGAGTTTGGGGATTCGCTGAACCTGGACATCACGGCCACGCTGAACTCGGTGTTCGCTCGCGAGGGCGCGCCCACGGGCGACGGCAAGCTGAACCTGGAGTACGGCGACCTGCATGTGCAGCAGGCAGACTTTCAAAGCTCGTGCGCTACCGTGGTGCTGCTCGACTGCTCACACTCCATGATCCTCTACGGAGAGGACCGGTTTACGCCTGCGAAGCGTGTGGCTATGGCGCTGGCTCACCTGATTCGCACGCAGTATCCCGGCGACCAGCTTTCGCTGGTGCTGTTTCACGATTCGGCTGAGGAGATTCCCATCTCGCAGCTGCCGCGCGTAAAGGTAGGACCGCATTACACCAACACGCGTGAGGGGCTGCGCATCGCGCAACGCATCCTGCGTTCTTCCGGCAAGGACATGAAGCAGATCGTGATGATCACCGATGGGAAGCCTTCCGCGCTGACGATGGAGGACGGCCGCATCTATAAGAACGCGTTCGGCCTGGATCCGCTGGTGGTCGCCGAGACCCTGGAAGAGGTGGGCCGGTGCAAGCGGTCGAACATCATGATCAACACGTTCATGCTCGCCGATGACTTTCAGCTGGTGCAGTTTGTACAGAAGATGAGTGCAATGTGCCGCGGGAAGGCCTACTTCACGACGCCGCAGACGTTGGGGAACTACCTGCTGCAGGACTACATGACGCGGCGCTCCAAGATGGTGAACTGAAACGTGTCGCACGTTGAGGGCAAGCGCTTGCTAAGCTCTCTCAGATGGCTCAACGGAGGGCGTTACGGCGCCGGATTCACCACTGGATTGCAAACCGCGGGATTCGCGGCCTACTCAGAGAAGTCGTTTACAGGGTGGGCCTGTTTGTGCGGGGCAAGCCACTGCCCGGCAGCGGCGAGGTGGACCGCGGTCCGCATCCCTTTGATGTCGCCTACCGTGTAGACACCACGGGACTGGTTTGGGGTGAGGCGCTGGGCGAGGCCTCCGGTAGTGAGGCGTCGCAGTACTGGGTGACGGGGTACTACGGGATTGCGCCGTCGGTGTTCACTGCAGCGCTTGAAAAGCTTGCACTTGACTGGCCCAGGTTCACCTTCGTGGATATCGGGTGCGGCAAAGGCCGGGCGATGCTCCTGGCGATGCGCTTCCCTTTTCGCGCCATCCTGGGCGTGGAGCTTTCGCGGGAGCTTGTAGACATCGCGAACCGCAATATCGCCGCGTTTACAGCGCCGTGGCGGCAGTCCAACGTTCCCGTCGAGGCAGTCGCGGCAGATGCCACCGAGTTTCCCGTGCCCGCGGGCCCACTTCTCCTGTTTCTGTATCATCCGTTTGCGGCGCCAGTGATGAAGCGATTTCTCGCGCATCTCGCGTCCGCGGCGGGGAGCGAAGCCCGTGAGATCTATCTGCTGTATGCCAACCCGGAGCTGGCGCCTCTGTTGGCGGAGACACCCGGCGTGGTGCCGCTGTGGCGACAGACGTTTGCGTTGAGCGCGGAAGATGCCGCCGCGGACCGCTTCGGGTCCTATGGCGAGACGATCATTGCGTATCAGCTTCGGGGCTAGCTGCAGCACCTCCGGGTGAGCGATCGCGCCACACGCGATATACACCCCAGGCCGCGGCGGAACAGTTATCCCTGACGCGACCGTCGAGCAACATGGTCTCAAACTCATCAACCGACACGCGATGCACGGTCATATCGTGCTCCTCGGGGTCGCGGTCAGGCTCGCCGGGCGTGAGGTCTTCGGCGAGATAGATGTGATGGAGTTGGTTCATCACGCCGTAGCCGATCCAGAGCTTTGCGAGCGGCGTGAGGCGGCCGGCGCGCAGGCCGGTCTCCTCACGAAGCTCCCCGCGCGCCATCGCGTCGGGATCCACCTCGGCCTGTTCCCATCCGCCCTGGGGAAACTCGAAGTAGACGCCGCCCACGGTGTATCGAAACTGGCGTACAAGCCAGAGGAAGTCACCTTCGGCGGTACGCTGCAGCGGAATGATGAGGCAAGCGGGATCTTTGTCGATCACGCCATAGAGGCCGCGCTGACCGTTGCCTCGCTCGATGATGTCTTCGCGAACGCGGGTCCAGGGATTGCGGTAGACCTCGCGACTGCTGATGGTCTTGATCGACACGATGTGCTCCTATGCCGATGCTACCGAATTGCCGAGTCAGCAGAAACAATCACTGCACCTGAAGCACGGCGAGGCTCATCTTCGGCAAGCGAACAGCATCGGCTTCGATCGCGATGTCAGGGCAGGAGGACAGCTTGAGCGCCTCACCCTTGCGTAGTGGGAGCGAGGTCTCGTCGCCGATGTTCATCAAGACGCGCACTGCGTTGCGGCGCATGACGAGAGTCTTGCCGTCGGAACCGCAAGACACTTCGGTATGGCCGAAATCGCCGTCGTTGAGGTCCACCGTACAGCGCCGAAATCGAATGAGCTGCTTCACCCAGGCCAGCATTTCTTCGTGCTTGCCCTCGTGGACCTCCGCCCAGTCGATCTTGGAGCGCTCAAAGGTCTCGGGCAGCTCGGGGTCGGGCACATCCTGTTCGTTCCAGCCGAAGGCGGCGAAGTCGCGTTTGCGCCCCTCCGAGACGAGCCGCCGCATCTCCTCCTCTTCGTGGTCCGCGAAATAGAGGAACGGCGCGGTGGCCGCGAACTCCTCACCCATCCAAAGCATGGGAACGAACGGCGCCATGAGCACAAGACCGAGCGCGACCTTGGAGGCCTCCATGCCCACCAGGTGCTCCAGGCGCTCGCCGGCCGCACGGTTGCCGACCTGGTCGTGGTTCTGTATGTAGCCGAGGAAGTGATGCGCGGTCAGGTTGTCCACGGGACGTCCATGAGTGTGCTGGCGATAGCTGGAGTACTTTCCGTCGTAGACAAAGGCGCCACGCAGAGACTTCACTAAATCGTCCATGCTGCCGAAGTCGTCGTAGTACCCGCGGCCCGGGTCGCTCCACAGCAGAGTGAACAGCGAGTGATGAAAGTCATCGCTCCATTGCGCGTCCATGCCGTATCCGTGCGCCTCGCGCGGGCGCACGAACTTGGGATCGTTGAGATCGCTCTCCGCGATGAGCACGAAGCGCTTGTTCAGCGTTGTGCCCAGTCGTTCAACCTCGGAGGAGAGCTGCTCCATGAAGTGGACGGCAGAGCGATCGATGTACTCATGGGTAGCGTCAAGACGCAGACCGTCGCAATGGAAGTCGCTGAGCCACATGAGCGCGTTATCCAGAAAGAAACGTCGCACCTCATCGCTGCCGCTTTCATTGAAGTTGACCGCGGCGCCCCAGGGTGTGTGATACCGGTCCGTGAGGTACGGCGCAAAGCGGTTACCGTAGTTGCCGACCGGACCGAAGTGGTTGTAGACCACATCGAGCAGGACCGCGAGGTTCCTCGCATGACAGGCATCGACGAACCGCTTGAAGCCGTCGGGACCACCATAGGGCTCGAAGGCGGCGTATAGGAACACGCCGTCATAGCCCCATCCGCGGCCGCCCGCGAACTCATTGATGGGCATGACCTCAACGTGTGTGACGCCCAGGTCCACAAGGTGATCGAGATGCCTGATCGCACCGTCAAAGGTGCCCTCCGGGCTGTAGGTGCCGATGTGCAGCTCATAGATGATGGCGCTGCCAAGAGGGGGCGTATGCCAGTTTTGATCTGTCCATTGAAAAGACTCGGTGTCATACACGCGCGAGGCGGCATGCACACCATGGGGCTGCCAAAGGCTGCGCGGATCGGGGTACGCCGTGGTGTCCTGATCGATAAAGAAGGCGTAGTCGGTGCCGGGGCCGGCCTCCTCGACGGTCAACTTCCACCAGCCGCGATCTTCAGGGCCGTGCATGGGAATGGGGTCACGCCCATCGAGTCGGACCCGCATCTCGTGCGCGCGGGGCGCCCAAACTTTGAACTCATGCATTCGTGCGATCTCCTGGAAAAGGGACCCGTTACGCCTGTGCGCGCACCAGCAGTGCGACGGGAAAGCGCGCAAGCAGCGTGCGGACGTCCTGCGAACCGCCCTCGATGACTTCGCCCGTAAGCCGGTTCTCCCAACGACCTGCGGGCAGAGGCACCGTAGCGTTCTCGACAGATCCCGCCTGCGTCCAGCGCGGAACCACCGTGGCGACCGTATCGCCCCGCAGGAACGCGACAACACGGTCCGACTCCGCGCCGCTGGCCTCCAGTGGTGTGTACGCCGCTTCGGGGCCGAACCACTCAGGGTGCTGGTTGCGCAGGAGCAGCGTCTGCTGCACCACCCAGAGCTTGGGCAGGCCGTCGTCCATGCGCGCGACGATGGCTTCGGGGCTCATCCCCTTCAACTCTTCAAGAAACCTGCAACGGAGCGTGTAGTCGACAGGGCGACGGTTGTCCGGATCGACGAGCGAGAGATCCCAGAGTTCGCCGCCCTGGTACATATCAGGGACGCCTGGTGAAGTCTGCTTGAGCAGGGTTTGCGCGAGTGAGTTGACGCGGCCCGCAAGAAGGATCTCGTCGACGAAGCTCTGGAGATCGGAGACGAACTTCTTGTCCTTGAGCAGCGCCTCCATGTAGGTGTTCAACGCATCTTCGTACTCGGCATTGTTGGCCACCCAGCTGGTGTGCACCTTGGCCTCGCGCATGGCCTTCTGCATGTACTGCTTGAGGCGCTCGAGGTCCAGCGGCCAGGCACCGACGAGGGTTTGGAATAGGAACCACTCGGTCCCGGTGTCGACCTCATCTGCGCGATAGGGCATGGACATCCTGTGCCACGCGTTGACCTTCTCGAGAAAGCGATCGGGGATCTCGCTCAGGACACTCAGGCGCGCCCGCACATCGTCAGCACGCTTGGTGTCATGCGTGCTCAGGGTCAGCATCGTGGACGGGAACGTGCTCTGCATGTGGCTGTTGTAGTGGTGGAAGTCCTGGAGCGAGAAGCCACTGCAGGCGGGGTTGCCGCCGACCTCATTGAGCGCGGTGAGGCGGTTGTAGCAGTAGAACGCGGTGTCCTCCACGCCCTTCGCCATCACCGGGCTGGTGAACTGCTGGAACCGATAGACAAACTCCGTCTCCTTCTCCCCGGTTACCTTCATCTGCAGCACGTCGCGCATGAAATCGAAGAGCGAAGCGTCAATGTCGAGGCGATTGTCCTTGGCGCACTCGGCGGCTTTGGCGATGATCTCGCGATCCTCGTCGGTAATCTCGCGGCGGTTTGGAACGACGTAGGTGCGATAGATGGAAAAGCAGGAGGCGACCTCACGAATGGCACGGCGGATCTCTGCGCGGGTGAAGTCGCGGTATTCGCGGTTGGCTTCGCAGATCTCTACAAAGATCGTTGCCAATCTGTTCACGTCGGAGCCCAGGGCCTCCTGCGTGACGTTGAGTTTTTTGTCGTGCGCGGTGACGGGGTACATCGCTTCGTCGCCGGTGAAGCTTCTGTAGTGCTCGCCGAGCTTCAGGAGGCCGTCAGGCTGCACCAGCAGACCCAGCACTTGATTCATGAAGTCGTAGCCGCTGGTGCCCTCGATGGGCCAGATTTCGCGCAGCCACTCGCCCGGCTCGAGGATCTTTTCGCCGATGATCCAGGCCTCGGGCGCGTGTTCGCGCAGACGCTGGAAGTATTCGAGCGGATCGCGCAGGCCATCAGGGTGGTCGACGCGCACCCCGTCCAGGACGCCTTCGCGCAGCCACTTCAGGATGAGCGCGTGGGTCTCTTCGAAGACGTACTCGCGCTCCATACGGACGCCGATGAGCGTATTCACATCGAAGAAGCGCCGGTACCCAAGCTGCTGGTCGGCGGTCTTCCAGTAGGACAAGCGGTAGCTCTGCTGCGAGAGCAGCTCGTCAAGCGCGTCCGGGCTCGCGTTCATCTCGTCGATGACGTGATCGATCTCGCGGCAGGTCGCGCCTTCTTCGGCGCAAAGGCGATCGAGCAAGCCGTTCAGAACGCGTTTGTCGCGGTCGCGGGCGTTGAGCTTCCAGCGATCCCATTCCTCGGCTGAGGGCAAGCGGCCGAAGCTCGCGGCCAGAAAGCGCAAGGTGTCGCTGCCGGCGCGGTCGGCGGCCTTGGAGAGGATGAAAGGCAACGTGGTGGGCGAGATAGGCAGCGACTGGCCGGAGACTTCGATGGTGAAGACCGAGCCCTCACGCCGGATCTGGATGCCGCCGTCACGCAAGACGCGACCGTACTGGTCGCCCAGGATGGGTACCAGCACCTTTTCGCGGAGACGCTCTTCAGAGGAGTGCCAATCGATGTCGAAGAAGCCGGCGTAGCGGCTGTTGGTGCCGTTTTCCAGAACGTCCCACCAGTAGCGGTTCTGGCGGCCGAGGCTCATGTGATTGGGCACGATGTCGAGCACCTGGCCTAGCTGGAGCTCACCCAGCTTCTTGCAAAAGCGCTCATGCGCCGCCGCACCGCCGAGCTCCTCGTTTACCCTGCGATGGTCGACAACATCATAGCCGTGCATGCTGTGCGGCGCGGCCTGCAGGTAGGGCGAGCTGTACACGTGGGTGATGCCCAGCTGTTTGAGGTAGGGAGCAATCTCGGCGGCGTCATCAAAGCCAAATTGCTCATGCAGCTGCAACCGGTAGGTTGAATGGGGGACACGTGCCATCAAAATCTCTCCGGTTCTCTTCGGGGAAAGCGAGGGGCGCACGACAGAGAGCGCGCGGCGCTACGGGGTACGATCACATGCCCACATCTGAGCTGATAGAGTCCGGCGGCGGAGCGGGGGGTTGTATCGGGCCTACTTGCCGCTGCCGGTGAAGGGCTCCGGCTTCCACTGATCGGAGAGGGTGAATGCCGCGTGTACCAGCCCGATATGTGATAGCGCCTGGGGGAAGTTCCCGAGCATGCGCTTCGCCTTCGGGTCGTACTCCTCGCTGAGCAGACCCACGTCGTTGCACAGCGCGAGCAGGCGCTCGAAGAGCGTCTTGGCCTCCTCTCTGCGGCCGATGAGGTGAAGCGCAATGACCAACCAGAAGCTGCAGGCAAGAAAGGCTCCTTCGCCTCCCTTGAGGCCATCGGCGCTCTTTTTGGGGTCATAACGCAACACCAGTCCGTCCGGCATCAGGTACTTCTGGATCGCATCCACCGTGCCGATCACGCGGGGATCTTCGGGAGGCAGAAACCCTGCGAGCACCATGCGCAAGACCGAGGCATCGAGCGTCTTGTCGCCGTAGCTTTGGGTGAAGGCGTTGAGTCGCTTGTTAAAGCCCTTTTTGAGGATCTCCTTGTGGAGCATGTCGGCGTTTTTGCGCCAGCGCTTTTCGTCACCTTTGCCGTCGAAACGTTGATGGTTTTTCACGGCGCGATCCAGGGCCACCCAGGCCATCATCTTGCTGTGAACAAATTGCTTGCGGCCTCCGCGGGTCTCCCAGATACCTTCATCGGGAAGCGGCCAGATCTTGCAGAGATGATCGATGAGTTCAGCCTGTAGGGCTCCGGCCGGCATGCTGAGGTCGTCGTCCACCTCGGGCGTACGGTTCAGCGCGGCGGCAACTTCGCCATACACGTCCAGCTGGAACTGCTCGGAGGCGGCGTTGCCGATGCGGACGGGTTGCGAGCCCTCGTAGCCGGGCAGCCAGGCCGCGATCCACTCCCTCAACTGCCGTTCACCGTTGATGCCGTAGAGCGTCTGCATCTGGTCCGGTGCTCCGGCGATGGCACGGAGCAGCCACATGCGCCAGCTGATCGCCTCCTCGGTATAGCCGGCGAGCATAAGGATCAGCAGCGTGAAAGCGGTGTCGCGCAGCCAGCAGTAGCGGTAGTCCCAGTTGCGTTCGCCACCGATCCGCTCCGGCAGGCTGGTGGTGGGCGCGGCGACGATCCCGCCGGTGGGGCCGTAGGTGAGCGCCTTCAGCGTCAGCAGGCTCCGCTGGACGGCATCGCGGTACGGGCCCTTGTACTTGGAGCGCGAGGACCACTCTGTCCAGAACGTCTCCGTATCGCTCAGTTCCTTCTCGGGATCGACGGGGGGCGGCATCTCCTCCACCGAGCTCGCATAGGTGAGCGAAAAGCAGAGGGCGTCCCCTTCGCGCACGATGAACGCGGAGGTGGTCTTCATGTCTTCGCCGTGCAGCTGGGCACCCTGGCCCTGCAGGCACTGGCAGCGCAGCACCGCCATGTTGGGACCCGCAATGGCGCGCAGTTCATTATTTTCGGAGGTGACCCAGGGCACGGTGAGGCCGTAATCGAAGCGCAGCGCGCATTCCAGCCGCATCTTCACCGTGCCGCGGATACCGCGCACCATGCGGATCACATCGGAGTGCTCCCCGCGAGGCGGCATGAAGTCGATCAACAGAACCTCGCCGCCACCCGTAACAAAGGTGGTCTCGAGGATCATGGTGTCCTGGCGGTAGCGCCGGCGTCGTTCGCGGAGTTTGCCTTCGGGCGCGAGGCTCCAATAGCCATTTTCTGCGGTGCCCAGGAGGGCCGCGAAGCAGGCGCCGGAGGAAAACGTGGGCCAGCACAGCCAGTCGATCGAGCCCGCACGGCTGACGAGAGCGGCTGTCTCCAGATCCCCAATCAGGGCGTAGTCTTCGATGCGCGCGCCATGCAGCGGCGCTTTTGATTTTCTTCCAAACCCTTCCGGCACGGCGCTTCCTCTCGTGGTGCGCGAAGGCACAATCCGACAACCAGCCCTGAGCAGGACGCATCCCTCAGAGGGTCCACGAACTGGGGCACCTTGCGCGTAGGATGCGTTCCATGCGTCCGGATGGGGCAGGAGTTTTCTTGCGGGACAGGAGAGTGGTGACGATGAAACCGACGGAAGGCCGCAGACGCGTCGTGATAGAAGAGGTTAAGCCGCAGGTGAACGGCGGACGCTACCCGGCGAAGCGAGTGATCGGCGACCACGTCACGGTGACCGCGGCGATCTTTTCCGACGGGCATGATCACGTGGCAGCGCGACTGCTGTACCGGCACAGCTCGCAGCGGAGATGGAAGACGGGTCCGTTTACGGCCGCAACCAACGACCTCTGGACGGCGAGGTTTCCCGTGGATCAGCTGGGTACGTGGCTCTTCACGGTGGAGGGCTGGGTCGATCACTTTGATACCTGGGTGAGCGACCTGGGCAAACGTCTGGCCGCGCAGCCGGACCCGCACGAGCCCACGCAGCAGGTGGAACCGCAGGACATTCCGTTGCAGTTGCAGATCGGCGCGGGATTACTGGAGGAAACGGCAACGCGCGCCAAGGGTGCGGACGCCAAGCGCTTGAAGGCCGGCGCCGACCAGTTGCGGTCCCTTGCCGCGGAGAAGCGTCCGTTCTACGACACGCCGCTGGCCGATGAGCTGGTCGCGCTGGTCGCCCGCTATCCGGATCTTACCTACGCGA
Organism: uncultured Acidobacteriaceae bacterium; assembly: GCA_964248055.1. Taxonomy (GTDB): domain Bacteria; phylum Acidobacteriota; class Terriglobia; order Terriglobales; family Acidobacteriaceae; genus Granulicella. The sequence continues at coordinate 11,597 of CAXTWN010000014.1, forward strand.
CCCGGTATGAGGCGGAGCTGCCGGTGTGGGTGGACCGGGAACGGGCGCGGTTTTCGGCCTGGTATGAGCTGTTTCCGCGCTCCTGCGGAGCATCTGCCGAAGAACATGGGACCCTGCGCGACGTGATCACGCGGCTGCCGGAGATCGCGGCCATGGGGTTTGACATCGTGTACATGCCGCCGATCCATCCCATCGGCACGCAGTTCCGCAAAGGCAAGAACAACAACGTGAAGGCCGAGCCGGGCGATGTAGGCAGTCCGTGGGCGATCGGCGCGGCCGAAGGCGGCCACACCGCCCTTCTCCCGGAGCTGGGGACGATGGAGGACTTCGACGCGCTGGTGGAGGCAGCGAAGGGGAATAGCCTGGAGATCGCGCTGGACATTGCGTTTCAGTGCGCGCCGGATCACCCCTGGGTCACGGAGCATCCAGACTGGTTCAAGATGCGGCCGGACGGCACGATCCAGTACGCCGAAAACCCGCCGAAGAAGTACCAGGACATCTATCCGATCAACTTCGAGTCGAACGACTGGCGCGGGCTTTGGGATGCGTTGTACGGCGTCTTCCACTTCTGGGTGCAGCGCGGGGTAAGGGTTTTCCGGGTGGACAACCCGCACACCAAGGCGCTGCCCTTCTGGGAGTGGTGCCTGGCAGAGATCCAGAAGGACACGCCCGAGGTGCTGTTCCTGGCTGAGGCCTTTACGCGGCCGCACGTGATGTACTCGTTGGCCAAGTGCGGCTACACGCAGGGCTATACCTACTTCACCTGGCGGCAAACCAAGAAGGAGCTCGAGGCGTACTTCGAGGAGATCTGCAATCCGCCGGTCTCGGACTTCTACCGGCCCAACGTGTGGCCGAACACGCCGGACATCCTGCATGAGCAGCTGCAGGTGAAGGATCCTGCAGAGCGGCGATCCGTGTTCATGCAGCGTGCCGTTCTCGCCGCGACGCTCAGCGCCAACTGGGGCATCTATGGCCCGGCGTATGAGCTGTGCGAGGGCCGCGCGGCGAAGCCGGCGCCGGGCAAAAAGGGCTCCGAGGAGTACCTGGACAGCGAAAAGTATCAGATACGCGCGTGGGATCGCTCCGATCCGATCTCGATTGCGCCGCTGCTGACGCAGCTGAACCAGATACGCAAGGAGCACCCGGCGCTGCAGCGCAATGAGAACCTCCACTTCCACACCACCGAGAACGAGCAGGTGATGTGCTACTCGAAGAGCAACGAGGATGGCACGGATGCGATCCTCGTCGCGGTGAACCTCGATGCGAAAGCCGAACAGACGGCCTGGATCAGGCTGCGGCTGGACTACCTCGGTGTGCCCTGGGGCAGCGACTTTGAAGTGGAGGATCTTCTGACCGGCGCGCGCTACCCGTGGAAGGAATGGAGCTATGTGGCGCTGAGGCCGGAGCAGCCGGCACACATCCTGCGCGTGATCCTCCCGGCGGCGGCTCTACCGTAAGAGGCGTGCGGCGGAGCCCTGCGCTGTGAGCAGGGCGACAGCTCGCCGGTCAAAGGAGAGGAACACCTCGCCACCGATCCATCGGCCCGCGTAGGCGATCACGCCATCGGCGAAGTCGCCCCCTGCGTCCATCATGGACAGGCCCGCCTCCACCGCGGGGCGATCGACAACCACGCTGCCGATGCTCAACAGCCGTTTGATGGCGTCCGAAACATCCGTCGCGCTCAGCCGATACAATCTGCGCAACACCCACACCAGCTCGCACAGGCAAGGCAAAGGGATTGCGATCACCTCGGCGCTTTGCAACACTCGTTCTGCAGCCCGCGCCTGGTGCGCGTCATCGTGGACCAGGACACGCACCAGCACGTTCATGTCTGCCGTCACCTTCAAGGTTTGCCTGCCCAGCCCCTGGCGATGGCGTCTTCCATCTCCTCCAGGGTGGCGACCTTGGTGGTCTTGCCGGCAAGCACACCGAAGATCTCTTCGATCTCCCCGGTCCGTCGCGCCGCCTTGAGAGCCGCCCGGCCGTCCGAAAGCAGGTCGAGCTCGATTCTGTCCCCTGGCCCAATGCCCAGATGCTGCAGAATCTCCTTGCGAAAGGTCACCTGCCCCTTTGCCGTGACCGACAGTGTAGCCATAACGACCTCAGTGCGACATTGTGATGCAAAATTTCATTACCGATCGTGCTTCTCCGGGTTCCTCACGTGCCCTGGAGAGCAAACGTATCAGATGACCCACCCCCACCGAATCGCATCCAACGGTGTTCGGAGAGACCGCACGAGTGAAGAAGCCCTGCAGCGCCACTGACCCGCTTTGGTACAAGGACGCGATCATCTATGAGTTGCACGTGCGTGCATTTGCGGACTCAAACGGGGATGGAATCGGCGACTTCCAGGGGTTGATCTCGAAGCTCGACTACCTGCAGGACCTGGGCGTGACCTGCCTGTGGCTGCTGCCGTTCTTTCCGTCGCCGCTGCGGGATGACGGCTATGACATTGCCGACTACCTGAGCGTCAATCCGAGCTACGGGACGATCGACGACTTCCGCGAGTTCATGGATGCGGCGCATGCGCGCGGCATGCAGGTGATGATCGAACTGGTCATCAACCACACCTCCGATCAGCATCCGTGGTTCCAGGCCGCGCGGCACGCGCCCAAGGGGTCGCCCGAGCGCGAGATGTATGTATGGAGCGATACGGACATGCTGTATGACGGGGTCCGCATCATCTTCACCGACACCGAGAAGAGCAACTGGACCTGGGACGATGTGGCGCAGCAGTACTACTGGCACCGTTTCTTCTCGCATCAGCCGGACCTGAACTTCGACAATCCGCGCGTGATGCAGGAGGTGCTCGACACCATGCGCTTCTGGATGGATATGGGCGTGGACGGGCTGCGGCTCGACGCCATCCCCTACCTGGTGGAACGCGACGGCACCAGCTGCGAGAATGTGCCGGAGACCCACATCAAGATCAAAGAGATCCGCGCGGTGATCGATGCGGAGTACGAGAATCGCCTGATTCTGGCCGAAGCCAATATGTGGCCCGCCGATGTGCGGCCCTACTTCGGGGATGGCGACGAGTGCCACATGGCCTTCCACTTCCCGCTGATGCCGCGCATCTACATGGCGGTTCGGCAGGAAGACCGGCTGCCCATTACCGACATCATGGCGCAGACCCCGGACATCCCCGCCAACTGCCAGTGGGGACTGTTTCTGCGCAACCACGACGAGCTGACGCTCGAGATGGTGACCGATGAAGAACGCGATTACATGTACTCGGAGTACGCCAAGGATCCCCGGATGAAGCTCAACCTGGGCATCCGCCGGCGGCTCGCCCCGCTGCTGGATAACAACCGCCGTCGCATCGAGTTGCTGAACTCGCTGCTGCTGAGCTTTCCCGGCACGCCCATCATGTACTACGGCGATGAGATCGGCATGGGCGACAATATTTATCTGGGTGATCGCAACGGCGTGCGCACGCCCATGCAGTGGAACTCGGATCGCAACGCCGGCTTCAGTAAAGCGGTGCCGGCGAAGCTGTACTTTCCCGTGATCATGGACCCCATCTGGGGCTACCAGGCGATCAACGTGGAGGCGCAGCAGACCGATCCCTCCAGCCTGCTGCACTGGACGCGCAACATGATCGCGCTGCGTAAGCTGTTCCGGGTGTTTGGCCGGGGCACGCTGGAGTTCCTGCATCCGGAGAACCGCAAGATCCTGGCCTACATTCGCAGCTATGAGTTCGAGGACGGCCACTGCGAGACGGTCTTGTGCGTCGCCAACCTGTCGCGCTTTGCGCAGCCGGTGGGGCTCGATCTGGCCAAGTACACGGGCCGGCAGCCGGTAGAGATGCTTGGCTACGTTCCATTTCCCGAGGTCGGCAAGGGACTGTACCCGCTGACGCTGGCCCCCTACAGCTTCCTGTGGCTTGAACTGCAGGAAGGCGCGCCGGTGCCCGAGGCGCCCACGGTGGAACAGGCCGGCGACGTGCTGGCGCAGCGGCTAACGGCAACCCCGGCGACCGACCGGCTGGGCCTCAGCGCGCTGCTGACCGAGTCGAGCCAGGCCTTGCTGGAGCAGCTGCTGCCGCCCTTCATTGCGCAACGGCGCTGGTTTGGCGGCAAGTCAAGGACGATACGCGCCGCCCGGATCGCGTCGCTGACGCCGCTCCCCGGTTCGGAGGCAGCGCTCTCGTCGGTGAACGTGGTGTATGACGATGGCACCTCCGACCTGTACCAGCTGCCGCTGGCACTGGCACAGAACGAGGAGGCGGACGCGCTGCGCGAGAGTGCGCCGGGCGCGGTGATTGCGACCCTGAATCGCGAAGACGGTCCTATGACGCTGTATGACGCGACCGCCAGTGCGCAGTTCCGCACGGCGCTGCTGACGTTGATCACCAGAGGCGCCGAAGTGGCCACCAACCTGGGCGAGTCCAGTGCGTCCGTTTCGGCGACCAAGGCCAGCCAGCTGGACGGCCGCGAGTTGCTGGAGCTGCCGTCGCGCGTGGGTTCCGTGGAGCAGTCCAACACGAGTCTGCTGTTCGACGACAAGGTCATCCTGAAGCTGTTCCGGCGTCTGCGCGCGGGCGAAAACCCGGATGTGGAGATCACGCGTTTTCTCACGGAGGTGGCACACTTCCCGAACATTGCCGCGTACCTTGGAGACCTCCATCGCTCCGAAGATGGTACGACGCTTGCATTTCTACAGAGCTTTGCCGTGAACGAAGGGGATGGCTGGGCATGGACGTTGGGCGAGCTTGAACACTTCTTCGAGTCGGTCGCGAACTGCCCGCCGCCCAAGACTACCGGGAGCCCTGCAATTTTTGGCGTGGCGCACGAGATCGAGGAGGAGGCGCGTGAGCACGCGGGACTGTTCCTGGAAGCCGCGCAGCTGCTGGGTCGCCGCACTGGGGAACTTCACGTCGCACTGGCGACCCCGACCGAGAACCAGGCCTTTGCGGCCGAGAGCTTCACGCTGCATGAGTTGGCGACGGAGCGCGAGCGCATCGCGGAGCAGGTACAGTCAGCCCTCGCCGCGCTCGTGAACGCCGGGCAGACGATACCCGCCGAGGCTGCCGAAGGAGCGAAGACCCTGACGGCACAGGCTTCCACCATCCGTGAGCTGCTGGAGGGACTGGACGGCGATCCCGCGAAGTTTGGGCTGCGCATTCGCATCCATGGCGACTATCACCTGGGGCAGACGTTGCGCTCGCGGGGCGACTTCATCCTCGTCGACTTCGAGGGCGAGCCCGCGCGAACGCTGGAGGAGCGGCGGCAGAAGCAGTCGCCGCTGCGTGATGTCGCGGGCATGCTGCGGTCGTTCAGCTATGCGGCGCAGTCCGCACTGCAGCGCGTGGCCCAGCGCAGGCCGGACAACGTCGACGCCCTCCGGCCGTGGGCGACGTTGTGGGAGAACGCCAGCTCCGCGGCGTTTCTGCAGGGCTATGCGGAGGCGGTGCGAGTGCGGCCGGGGCTTGTGCCTGAGCCCGCCGAGGCGCGTACACTGCTGTCGTGCCTCCTGCTGGAAAAGGCCTTTTACGAGTTAATGTACGAGCTCAACAACCGTCCCTCCTGGCTGTCCATCCCGCTGAACGGGTTGCTCGCGCTGCTGCGGCCGGCCGCTAGCGGGTCTGCTCCCACCTCCACAGCAGGAGCGCACTGATGTCCACGCTGCCCACGATGGATCTTGAAGCCCAGCGAGTCACCTCAGCCCAGGTGCACTCCCCGGACGGCGGCAGGCCGTTGCTGATCTGTCTGCCGTCGATGACCTCGGAGGCGGCGAGTGCGGTGCTTGCCGCCATCGCTGCGACGTTCCCTGGCGGTGCGGTCCTGGTAGCCACGCCCGACCAGGCTGCGGATGAACCGGCAAGCCCGGGTCAGCCGAGGCTGATCCCCTACTCCCAACCGCGGGCGGAGGGCGAGTGGGTGTTGATGGCGGGCGATTTCGCCGCAGCGGACGCTCTGGTACACCAGCGCGGCGCCTCGGGGGTGTTGCTGCTGGGCCCGGAGGCGGCGTCCTTGCGCCCCGAGGCGCTACGCGGCATGCAGGCGAGTCTTGCCGGCGGTGCGGACCTCGCCCTGCCGCGGTACCAGACCTCGCCGGAGGATGCGCTGGTCAATTCGGCGCTGCTGTATCCGCTCACGCGCGCGCTGTATGGCGCCGATGTGCGCTTCCCTTTACCGCTCGATGTAGGCCTCTCCCCACGCATGCTGACGCGGCTCGCCGATGCAGCCGAGCGGCTTGGGCCGCAGCCTGAGAGCGGGCTGCTGTGGCCTGTGGCCGAGGCCTCCATCGCCGGGTATTCCGTGCGGCAGGTGGAGGGTGGCGTGCGCGCGCTGCCGCAGCCGCAGGAGGCCGATCTGAACGAGATCTTCCCGCTGGTGACAGGCTCCATCTTTGGCGATCTTGAGGCCAAGGCGACCTACTGGCAGCGGGCCCGTGCTTTGCCTGCCTCGCGCCCGCTTACGCCGCGCAGCAGTGCCGGGACGTTGGACCCGGAGGCCGCCGAAGAGGTACGCCTGCTCTTGGACGGCTTCCGAAACGCCTTTGCGAACCTGCGCGAGATCTGGTCCCTGGTGTTACCGCCGCAATCGCTGCTCGCCTTGAAGAAGCTCTCGACCAGCTCCGCGGAGGGCTTTCAATACCCTCCGGGGCTGTGGGCGCGTACGGTGTATGACTTCGCCCTGGCGTTCCACATGCGTACCCTGAACCGCGGTCACCTGCTGGGGTCGCTCACCCCGCTGTACCTGGCCTGGGTGGCAAGCTTTTTGCGCAGCACCGGGAACGACGAGGGAGCCGGCAGGGACCTGCTGGAAGTGACGGCTACGGCCTTTGAACAGGAAAAGCCGTACCTGGTTTCACGCTGGCGCTGGCCGGATCGCTTCAACCCGTAGGAACAACTCGTGGCGAGGAACGGCAGAGAAAGGAGTGACGATGCAACCGCAGATTGAGGCTGCTCTGAAACAATCGACGCACCGCGTAGTGGTGGTGCTGGGCAGTTTTCTACCCGGCGTGGTGGCGTTTCTGCTTTCCATCGTCGTTCTCTCCGCCCTGGGGCTGTTGCTGGCGTGGGCGTGCCGTGCGGTGCTGGCGCGGTTCCAATTCGACGAGCGGCTGGCCTCGCGGCGGCTGCCGGGCGCGGTGACGAGCTTCGGCGATTGGTCGCCATCGCGTTCGCCCAGCCTGCTGATCGCGCGCATCGTGCTCTGGGTGTGTGTGATCGTCGGCGTGGCCATCGGCATCACCGCCTTTGACGCGGCCTACCAGGCCAACTCGCAGGTGGAGCTGTTTCTGCTGCCGTACCTCACCCACCTCATCGGCGCGGTGCTGCTGCTCCTGGTCGGAACTCTGATCGCGCGCTTTCTCTCCCGTTCCGTGCTGATCAGCGCGGTCAACGCGCAACTGCAGTATGCACGCGTCTTGTCCCTGGGCGTGAAGTGGCTTGTGCTTGTGCTCACGGCCGCGATGGCGCTGGATCACCTGCGGATCGGGGGCACCATCGTGGAGCTTGCGTTCGGCATTCTCTTTGGGGGCATCGTGTTTGCACTGTCGCTGGCGGTGGGCCTCGGCTCGCGCGATCTGGTGAGCCGCTCCATCGAACGGATCGAACGGCCGGCTGAGGTGCCGGGCCCGGAGACGACGCGGCCCGGCGAGACCTCCGCGCCGCGATCGCGGCTGCGTCACTTCTGAAGGCCCATCGAAACGCTTCCGGCGTCTCTTCGCGCATGACGCCGAGCCAGCTTTCCGCTATGCTCTTCCGAACACCTGCCTTCCGGGGCATAGGTCATGGGCGAGGAGAGATCAGCGATTCGCGAAGCCGTACTGGGCACATCGCCGCTCCGCAAGGAGGGCCGAGCCAAGGTGCTGGGCGAGGCTCAGTACGTGGACGATCTTGCCCTGCCCGGCATGTGGCATGGGGCGACGGTTCGTTCCAGCATCGCTCGCGGCCGTGTGCGCGCCGTGCACTTCGGCGCTGAGGTGGATTGGAGCGAGTACGCGGTCGTTCGTGCGTCGGACATCCCGGGTGAGAACACGATCGTTCACCTGACCAGGGATCAACCGTGTCTTGCAGCCGAGTTCGTGAACCATCCCGAAGAGCCGATCCTGTTGCTCGCGCATCCGCATAAGGCCGGTCTGCGGAAGGCCGTGACTGCTGTGCGGATCGAGTATGAGGCGCTGCCCGCAATCTTTACCATCGAGGAGAGCGAGGCGGCGGTCGCCGACAACGATGCCGAGCGCATGGTCTGGGACGGGAGCTCATGGGGCGCTACAGCCAACTGCTTCAAGCAGTACACGATGTATACAGACTCCGCCGAGGTGACCGAAGAGGGGCTTGCCGCATCGTTTGAGAGCGCTGATTTCGTCGTAGAAGGCGAATACACAACGGGCGCGCAGGAGCAGCTCTACATCGAGCCGAACGGGGTGATCGCGGAGTGCTTTCGTGAACCGGACGGCACCATCGCGAGCGTGTGCGTTCGTGGCTCCATGCAGTGCCCGTACTACCTTGTGCATGCATTGACGCTGGTCTTCGGTCTACCCGCAGAGCGGTGCCGTGTGATCCAGACGGAGACCGGCGGCGCGTTCGGTGGCAAAGAAGACTTCCCTTCCGTGATCGGATCGCATGCTGCCCTGCTGGCGATGAAGTGCGGTCATCCGGTCAAGATGGTCTACGACCGTGCGGAGGACATGGCGGCGACGACGAAGCGGCATCCCTCGCGCACGCGCCATCGTACGGCGGTGTCCAAGGACGGCAAACTGCTGGGCGGCACGATCGACTTTGCCATCGATGGTGGAGCCTATGCAACGCTCTCTCCGGTGGTGCTTTCGCGAGGGACGATTCATGCGCCAGGGCCCTATAAGTGGCCACACCTGCGTGTTCGTTCCAAGGCGATGGCCACCAACGTGCCGCCCCACGGCGCCTTTCGCGGCTTCGGTGCGCCGCAATCGTTGTTCGCGCTGGAGCGACACATGGACAAGATTGCGCGAACGCTGGGGCTTACGCCGGAGGAGTTGCGCCGCCGTAACTTTCTTTCCACGGGCGACTGCACGGCCACGGGCCAACGGCTGACGGAGCCCGTCGACATGCAAGGCCTGCTGACACGCGCGCTTGAAGAGCACGGCTATCATGAAAAACTGCTGCGCTTCGCCGAAGAGAACCGAGACGCAGCGATCAAACGCGGTGTGGGCATTGCATGCTTCATGCACGGCGCTGGCTTCACGGGCTCCGGGGAGCGGCGCTTGAACTCTGAGGTGCAACTTGAGATCGATCCGGTGAGCCTGCGTCCGGTGGTCCTGGTCTCCTCTACCGAGTTCGGCCAGGGCACCAACACAATCTTGGCCCAGGTTGCTGCGGACGCGCTGCTGTTGCCCTATGAAGAGATCCTGGTGCCTGTGCCCGATACACAACGGGTGCCCAACTCCGGTCCCACCGTCGCCAGCCGCACCGCGATGATCGTGGGGAAGCTGGTAGAGCGCGCCGGAGAGAGGCTCCTCGCGAAGCTGCGCGATTTTGGTGCGCTGCCCGAGCCGCATACGGGGGAGGACTTCCACGCCGCGGCGCGCCGCTACCTGGAAGCGCATGATGAGCTCAAGATCTCTGTTCGCTATGAGCCCGTGAGGCCCGTCTTCTGGGACGACGAGCTGTATCGCGGCGATGCGTATCCGGCGTATGCCTGGGCGGTGTATGTGGCCGAGGTCGCCGTCGACCTGAACACGTATACGGCGACCGTGACGCGCTTTGATGCGCTACAGGAGGTGGGTAAGATCATGCATCCGGTGCTTGCCAAAGGTCAGGTAGAGGGCGGCGTAGCGCAGGGGATCGGCTATGCGCTGTATGAGAAGTGTGTCTGGCAGGATGGCCGCATGCGCAACAACCAGATGACCAACTACATCATGCCTTCCAGTGCTGATCTGCCGCCGATCCATGTGCACTTTGCCGAGGTGCCCAGCGTGCATGGCCCAGGCGGCGCCAAAGGAATCGGTGAGCTGCCGATGGACGGACCGGCACCGGCGATCCTGAACGCGATCGAGAACGCCACGGGCGCAAGTTTTCACAGCATCCCTCTTCTGCCCGAAGACATCTTTGAGCGGCTGATGGGCTTTACGGAACCGGCACACGGCGGCAGCGAAGAGCTTGATCCGGCCATCGATCGCGACACCGCAACCGAGGTGCTCGCGTGAGCCTCGCGAGCGTGCAGATGATCGTGAATGGACGTACAGAGAGCCTCAGCGTCGCTCCGATGCGACGGCTGCTGGATGTGCTGCGCGAAGATCTCCGCCTGACCGGCACCAAAGAAGGTTGCGGTGAAGGGGAATGTGGCGCGTGCGCCGTGCTGCTGAACGGCGAGCTGGTTAACTCCTGTCTGGTGCCGGCCTCGCAGGTACACGGCGCACACATCTGCACGATTGAGGGCGTACGCCGTGAAGGGCATCTGCACCCCGTGCAGCAATGCTTTCTGGAGTGCGGCGGGGCGCAGTGCGGGATCTGCACCCCAGGGATGATCCTTGCGACACAACAGCTGCTGAGCAAACATCCGGATCCGACGCTCGCGCAGATCCAGGAAGGGCTGGCCGGAAACCTGTGCCGATGCACGGGGTACATGCGCATCTTCGAAGCTGTGCAGGAGGCAGCGCGACAGCTGGCGCAGGCTGGCTCTTCCACATAGGCGATCGCATGCACTCAGGGGAACAAGACTACGAACTGACGATCGCGCCCTCGCTCGAAGCGGTGCTCGCACAGCTTGCTGCGGAGCCTGGCCGCTACACCCCGATCGCGGGCGGCACGGAACTCATGGTGGCCTTCAACGCCGGCAGGCTCGCGGCAACTTCGCTGGTTTCGATTCAGCACCTTCACGAGCTTCGCTTCATTCGCGTCGAGGAGGATGCGGTTCACCTCGGTGCAGGCACCACGTTCACCGATCTTCGGTGCACCGAAGTCATCGCCCGCGAGCTTCCGCTTTTGGCGAAGGCGGCTTCCTGGACAGGGTCTATCGCGAACCAGAACCGTGCGACGCTGGGAGGCAATCTTTGCAACGCCTCACCCGCGGCCGACACGCCTCCTGCGCTGCTCGCCTACGCTGCGGAGGTCACGCTGATCAGCGCAGCCGGCAGCCGCACGTTGCCCTATGGTGAGTTTCACCTGGGCTATAAGCGTACGGCACTGCGGCCCGACGAACTGCTGTACAGCGTCACGGTCACGCGTGCGGTGCATGGAGCGCGGCAGTACCTGCGCAAGGTCGGCACACGCAATGCGCAGGCGATCTCGAAGACCGCACTGGCCGGTGTCGCGCAGCTCCAAGGCGTACGGCTGGAAGAGATCCGTCTCGGCGCCGCTTCGCTGGCGGACCGGCCTCTGCGCCTGCGTGCAACAGAAGATGCTCTGCGCGGCCGCTCCCTGCAAGCGTCACAGCTGGAGGAAACAGTGCGCTCGGGCAGAGCGGCTTTGGCGATCGAGGCCCGGCCCATCGACGACATCCGGTCTACGGCACGCTATCGCGTCGCTGTTGCGGCTAACCTGCTGGAGGAGTTTCTCCGACAGCTCGCTCACTGAACGCTTCGTTTATCCTTCAAAGAGCAGCTTTGCTCGGGCGACGTCGTCTTCTGTGTCCACATCGATCTCCAGGTGAGCCGCTTCAAGTACGTACGCCTCTTGCAACAGCGACCGAGCCCCGACATCGCCCTGCAATGCTTGAAGCTCGTTGTAGAAAGTGGCAGGAAAGTATGCGGGAACGGCGATCTTGCCTGCGTATCCCGAACCGGTAAGGCGATGCGGGTCGGCGCAAAGCGCACGTAGATGCTCCGCGGTTGTGCCGACTTGATCGCAGGTCATGAGCACGGCGCCTTCCAGCGCAGAGGTGTTCTGCGCGGCACGAATGCCGGCACGGATAGAGGAAGCGATGCCCTCTTCGGCAGCTTCATTCAACACCAGGTGATCCGTGTCCGGGATCGACGCTGCAACGTCTACGCTCTGGGCATTCACGACGACAAAAACGGGACTGAGTCCCGCCTCGTGCGCCAGGCGCACCGCGCGTGCAAGCAGCGTCTCGCCACCGAGGATCACGGCTTGCTTGGGCCGGCCAAGGCGACGGGAGAAGCCCGCTGCGAGCACGACGGCAGCGACGTTCACAGCGCGCACTGCGCCCGCAGATACCGCGAAGCTCCGCCCTGCGCGATCTGTGTGGCAACCATCTCCGGCGTCATGCGTCGCGAGTGAGGCAGCTTGCCTTGCGTGCAGGCCTGGATCTCGGCGATGGCGCTGAGTGCGATGGCCTCCGCGCCGTCGCCACCAAGATTGAGCCCCACAGGCGAGAACACGTGCTCGCAGGCTTGCTCTGTGCTCCAACGGAGCATCTCGGCGGCTTCCATGATGAGCAGCGCACTGCGATGTCTTGACCCCAGCAGCCCCAGGTACCGAGGCTTATACGGCAACACCTGCTGCAACCATTGGCGGTCCGCCTCATAGCTGTGCGTCATGAGTACCACAGCGTCGTTCGCGCGGATCTCAACGGCATCTAAATGCTGAGTCGCGAGGACGCGCTCGGCCTCGGGGAAGCGCTCCGCACGAGCCAACTGCGCGCGCCCATCCAACACCGAAATGCTCCACCCAAGCAAAGCCCCCAGCCGCACCATAGGCTGCGCGTCGTCGCCAGCGCCGAAGAGAAGGAGCCGTTGCGGAGGCTCAAGTGTCTCCTGGAAGCTCCTTGCGAGCGAGTCGCCAAGATGTGCTTCGCTGCGAAACAACACTCGCCCCTGAGCGTCCGTGATTTCGCGAACAAGCTCTCGATCCTTGGCCGGCAGCCATGTGCTGATGGTGCGGGTCTGGCCGTGAAGCGAGGCCCGCAACGCCTCCATCAAGGCGGTGAACTCGGGCGTATCGGCAGGCTCAATGAGCACGTCGACGGTGCCGCCGCAGCCCAGGCCGTAAGGGATCTCGGCGGTGTCGTCGAAGAGCGTGGAGTATCGCTCCACGGTGGCGCCTGCGCGTGTAAGCCAGCGCGCCTTACGGACGATCTCGGCCTCCAGACAGCCGCCGGAGACGGAGCCCACGTAGTTCCCATCGGCGCCGATCAGCAGGCGCGCTCCTTCGCTGCGATAGCTTGAACCCTCAACGTGCACCAGCGTGGTGAGCGCGACGGCCTCGCCGCGTTCCCACATCTCAACAATTTTGCGACGTTCGATCACGCCTCTGCCTTCTCGCTAAAGGTGTGGATGCCGCACTCCTGCTTCTTGCCGCCCCAACGTCCGCTGCGCGGGTCCGCTCCGGCCTGCGGAACGGCGGTGCACGGCTCACAACCGATGGACGTATAGCCCTGGTCGTACAACGACAGCCGTGGGATGTCGTGTTCGCGCGCGTAGGCCTCCACCTGTGCCCAGGTCCAGTCGGCCAGCACGCTGACCTTTTTCAACATCTTGCCCGTGGGTAGTTTGTGGTCCTCGATCTTGCGCAGGTTGGCACGGCTCGGCGACTGCTCGCGGCGTAGCCCTGTAAACCACCATCCATACGGCTCCAGCGAACGCATCAGCGGTTCGACCTTGCGAATCTGGCAGCACTCCGTGGGTTGCACGATATGCAGCAGTCCATGCTTGCCCTCGTGCTCTTCCCGCGTGGTGACGGGCAGCGCGTTCACCAGGTTGAGCCCCCATTCCGCCGCGAGGCGATCGCGATAGGCGAGGAGCGCCGGGAAGTGATAGCCCGTCTCGAGAAAGATCACGGGCACATCCGCGAGCTGCTCGCGCAGCATGTGCAGCACGATCATGTCTTCGGTCTGGAAGCTGCTGGTCAGACAGACCTCGCCCGGCGCAGCGGTATGCACCACCGCATCTACAAGCGCTTGCGCGGTGAGCGGCTCAGGCTCGGCGAGCACGTGGTGCGTGGAAGGAGGCGCTTCGAGGTGCAGTTCGATCAGGCTATCTTCTGAGAGGTTCACTTCTCCTCCCCAAGGACCTTCGCCCGTTCGTGATCGACGAAGCCGTTGCCTGCGAGTTGATGCAGCGCCTGCAGCGTGGCGGGCGCAAGATCGGCGTTCGACGAAAGCGAGATAGCGCCAGCGAGTTGCAAGGCGCGCACGGCTGCGGTGAGCGAGGCTTCCGGGATCAGGGCATCGTCGACGATGACCGCAAGTCTTCCCTGCGCACAAAGCTTTGTCTGCAGGCGCTCGATGCCCGCGGCGTCTCCAGGCAGATGCACGAAGACAGGCTGATGTGCCGGTGCGCCAATCTCCGCAGGTTCCGCGAGGCCGGAGAGCAGCATGCCCGCAGCCAGCGTGGCGTTGTTCAAAGGATCGATAAGGATGAACGAACCCGTGGAACGGTTCTCAGCGTAGGGATCGAAGAAGAGCGGGAGATTGGTGTCCAGTTCCAGTTCCGCGATGTCGTTCATCGCGAGTTCGCTGGCCGCCGTGTGCTCCGATGTGTTCACGTCCACGCGAGACAGGATCGCACGCACCGTGGCGCGGACCGTGCGCGTGGTGTGCTTCAGCAGATAGCTTGCGCCCACGGTCAACGGCTGTTCGTGCATCCATACGGCCATGGCGCGAAGCCGTGTGCTGACCGCGGGAGCTGCTTGCTCCTCGGCAACCAACATCTCGCCCCGGCTGAGATCGATCTCGTCTTCGAGCTCCACCGTCACGCTCTGCGGGGAACGCGCCACCTTGAGCTCGCCGTCAAAGGTCACCAGCGAACGGACGCGGGTGACTCGTCCGCTGGGAAGCGCGCGCACCGCGAGCCCCGGGCGCAACTCGCCTCGCTCCACGCGACCCGCAAAGCCTCGGAAGCTGGCGTCCGGACGCATGACCAGCTGCACCGGAAAGCGCAGCGGACCCTCACTCTCCCGCGCGGCCAAGGGCACCGTCTCCAGGTACTCCAGCAGCGTGGGACCGGTGTACCAGGGCATCGCTACACTCGCATCCACGACGTTGTCGCCGTTCAGTGCACTTACCGGAATCAGCTGCACAGAGCGCAGATCCAGGCGTGCGGCCAGGGCTAAAAACTGCTCGCGGATCGCTTCAAAGAGCGAACGGTCGTAGCCCACCAGATCCATCTTGTTCACGGCCGCAACGACGTGCGGAATACGCAGCAGGCTCGCGATGTAGGTGTGCCGCCGCGACTGCGCCAGCAGGGTTCCTGCCTTGAGGAACGCCTTGGCATCCAGCAGCACGACGGCCACATCGGCTGTGGAGGCTCCTGTAGCCATGTTGCGGGTGTACTGCTCGTGGCCGGGCGTGTCGGCGATGATGAACTTGCGCCGAGAGGTGGAGAAGTAGCGGTACGCAACGTCGATGGTGATGCCCTGCTCGCGCTCGGCGCGCAGGCCGTCGGTGAGCAGAGATAGATCGACGATACCGCTTCCAGCGCGGTTCACACGGCTGGCGCGTATGGAGGCCAGTTGGTCCTCATAGACGTTCTTGGTGTCATGCAGCAGGCGCCCGATAAGGGTGCTCTTGCCATCGTCCACCGAGCCGGCGGTCGTAAAGCGCAGCAGCTCCTGATCGAGGTGCGCGTCAAGGAACGCACGGAAGCGGGTCTCCCGTGCCGACTCGCTGACGTCCAGTTCGTCGATCGCCATCAGAAGTACCCTTCCCGCTTCTTCAACTCCATGGAGCCCTCTTCGTCGTGGTCGATCGCGCGATTCTCGCGCTCCGAGCGGCGAAAGGTGATCAGCTCTTCGATGATCTTGGGTAAGGTATCCGCATCGGAGTGGATCGCGCCCGTGCATGGCAGGCAGCCCAGCGAGCGCATCCGGACCCGCTGCATCTCCGGCCGCTCATGCGGCAGCAGCTTGATCATGGGATGGACCATCTGCAGGGTCTCGCCGCGTACCACCACCTCGCGGTCTTCGGCGAAGTACAGCGGCACGATCGGAATCTGCTCCGCGTAGAGGTACAGCCAGATATCGAGCTCCGTCCAGTTGGAGAGCGGGAAGACGCGGATCGACTCGCCCTTGCGCAGGCGGGAGTTGTACAGGCTCCACAGCTCCGGGCGCTGGTTCTTGGGATCCCACTGGCCGGCGGTGTCGCGAAAGCTGTACATGCGCTCCTTGGCGCGGCTCTTCTCCTCATCGCGGCGCGCGCCACCGAAGGCCGCGTCGAAACCACCCTCGGCCAGCGCGTTCAGCAGCGAGCGGGTCTTCAACGCGCCGCAACAGTTCTGCGTGCCCATGCCCCAGGGGCTCATGCCCTGCGCGATGGCCTCCTCGTTGCGGTGCACGATCAACTCGGCGCCGATCTCGCGCGCATAGGCATCGCGAAAGGCGATCATCTCGGGGAACTTGTAGCCAGTGTCCACATGCAGCAGCGGGAACGGGGGTTTGCCGGGGAAGAAGGCCTTTTGCGCCAGCCGCAACATGACGCTGGAGTCCTTGCCGATGGAGTAAAGCATCACCGGGCGCGCGAACTCGGCGACCGCCTCGCGAAGAATGTAGATGCTCTCCGCCTCAAGCGCCTGCAGGTGGTTCAGTCGCTCGCGGGCGAGCGGGGGAACGCCATCGTGCGTGGGGCTGAGCGCCGCCAAAGAGACCTCCAAACGTCGACCGTTTCCAGTCTACGGATGAGATGTACGCCGGGGCCATCGGTCGCGCTGCCTGCCGCGCAGAGGCCGGTTCGGCAGCGCGATGGGGCGGTTTCTGGTAAACTCAGCGAGTCGGCGATGATGCGGCTCCGCCTGGAAGCACAGGCTGCGTGGCGGCAAGGTCACCCGAAAGCCGGCATTCTCACGCACAGGTTCGGGGCGTAGCGCAGTCTGGTAGCGCACCTGCTTCGGGAGCAGGGGGTCGGAGGTTCGAATCCTCTCGCCCCGACCATTTCACTGAACTTTTCTCTTCAGATTAAGGCAAACATCTCAGTCCCGGACGACGCTCGGTTCGGAGCCGACCCTGAGTTCAATACCAAAGGCCGGGAGTATGCCTCCCGGCCTTTGGTATCTCTGATCCGCAGCTAGTCTCGTTGAGAGATCAGAACTGGTAGTGCAGTGCCAGACGAATGGTGCGGGCCTGCTGGTACAGGTAGGGTTTGCCGTACTGGGTGTTGATGGTCACGGTGTTCTGGTTGAGCAGACTCCGCCAGTCGTAGGGATGCATGTAGGCGGCATACGCTGCTTCGCCGGCCGTCAAGGTTTGTCCGCCCGGAGCGACGTACGTCGGGGTGTAGTTGGAGTCGATCTGCGAGTTGTATGCGGTCACGGACCGCTGGTTGAGCAGATTGGATATCGTGGCATCAAAGCTGACGGCCTGGTTCTCGGTGACCTTGACCGTGTGCTTCACGTTGAAGTCGGTCTGGTTGTAGGCAGGGGTGCGGCGCGCGTACGTCGGGCCGGCCGTGATCGCACCGGTGGTGGCGTTCTGCGAAACATCCACCCAGTTTCCGCGGCCCTCAACGAAGGTGGGGAAGGCACCCGGGAAAGCGAGGCCCACGTCCAGGTAGCTGGACATCGGCGAGCCCTCGTACACCGTCTGGAAGATGCCCAGGTTAGTGATGTTTCGGTCGCCAAAGCCCCGCCACGGGATGTCGTAGTAGACGAATCCCTTGCCGACGTTGGGACGATCGGTCGGCAGACGTCCGCTGGAGGAGTAGCCATGGGAGTCCCATGAGAAGAACGGCTCGTCGAAGGAGCGGCCGTTGTTGGGGGCGTTGCGTCCGCCACCGCCGTCGCCGAGGTCGCTGCTGGTCAGGCCGGTGTAATTGCCGCGGAAGTCGCTGTAGGTATACGAGACCATGCCCGACCAGTGCCGGCTGACCGACTTGGTCAGGCGGAACTCGAAGCCGTCATAGCTGCGGGCGGCGGGAATGGTGTTCGTTGGCGGGCAGCCCGTACCGGAGCACGGGGGTGGGGGCGTGCCGTAAAGGAAGTTCCAGAAGCCCGGGAAGGTGGCGTTCACGCCCTTGCCTGGGTTGACCACGACGAAGGTTTCGCCACCATCGTTGGGGTTGTAGAGCGACGAATCCTCGATGGCACTATCCAGCCTGCGCCGGTCCCATCTGGCTTCGAAGGCGAGCGTGGGCTTCAGCTGGTAGTCGAAGCCGAAGGCGGACTCATGCTGACGGTACGGCTTCAGCCCTGGGGCGACGCCCTCTGCCGTGGCGCTGCAGGTGGAGCAGGTGGTGGGGAACTCGCGGAAGTTCTCGTTCTCGATGTAGCTGAAGCCGGGAGGCACCGTGCCGCCGGTCAGCAGTGCCGGTCCGTTGTTGCTCGGGCAATAGCGGCCCTGCGCGTTCGGGGTGACGGTGAGGTCCTGGTACGCCGTCGTGCTCAGGGCGTAGTAGCAGTTGTTCCAGTACTGGCCACCGAAGGAGCTGATCGCCAGATTGAGCTTCATGACGTCGGTGAAGGCGCCATATTCGCCGAAGACCTTCAGCTTGCCGTTTTGATACACATCCCACGCGGCGCCGACCCGCGGCTGCAGCTTGTCTCCCCAGCCGAAGTTAATCGGCTTCACGATCTGCCCCCCGGGCTGGTTCTCTGCGGGCAGGTATTCCTTCTCCAGCCGCAGACCGGCGTTGACCGTGAGGCCATGTCCGATCGTCCAGGAGTCCTGCGCGTAGAGAGCATGGTTGTAGCTCACCGCAACGCCCTGATTTCCGGCGTCGTAAACATACTCGTAGCCGTCGGTTCCGCCGCAGCCCTGCAGCGCGCCGGTGCTTGGGTTGTAGTCTGCGATTCCGCCCGCGGCCACGATGGCCGGGCAGTTCGCCGCTCCGGTCGTGGTTCCGAAGTCATAGGCCAGGCCCGGTTCTACTTCAATAAACGGGGCGTTATAGCCCTGAAAGATGTCATCACCCTGGCGATTCAGCTGGTACCCAAACTGGAAGGTGTGGGTTCCCGCCCAACCACTCTTATAAAAGGAGATGTCCTGATCGAACTGGGTGTGCTTTTCCGCATTGCGACGGGTGAAGTTCCCCGTGCTTGCCTGGGTTGAATACCCCGACGGCTCTCCGAGCCCTTCTGCTCCGAAGTAGTACGTGTTTCCTCCGGTCGGGTAACCGAAGTCATGGTAGTTCGCGAAAAAGTAGCCGAAGCGCGTGGTGGACACGATGGCCTTGGAGAGCGTCCAGTCTGCCCCGAAGTTGGTCGTGATGTTGGGAGCAGCATACCCGAGCGTGTGCGAGAAGTTGGTGATGGGGCTCGATGAGGAGGGGTTGTAGAGCCCCTGAACGGAGTCGGCATACGGCAGCGACTCGCCGCTCAGGCGCTGACCCTGGTAGAGCCAGGAGCCGAAGAGGTGCAGCTTCTGCGAGATTGCCGCGTCCAGACGGGCGGTGGTGTAGTACGTCTGCGTGTTCTGGCTGAAGGGCGTGTTCGCCCCGCCGAAGTTGTCGAAGCGCTCCGTGTTGTGGAACTCAGGGTTAAACGCCGCGAAGAAGAACAGCCGATCGCGCAGAATGGGACCGCCAAAGGTGAAGCCGGGGAAGAAGTCGTTGAACTTGTCCTTCTTCGGCTGGTACTCCTGATACGCCGGGTCCAGCACGTAACCGCTCGCCAGCGTTGTCGTGGAGCCGTTGGGGTCGTAGCGCGAGTAGGCCGTCGGCGAGCCATCCAGGGCATCGTCCTCAAAGGACATGAAGACCGAGCCGTGATAGTGGTTGCTGCCCTTCTTCATGATGACGTTGACGGTCCCGCCCAGGGAGCCGCGATACTCCGCCTGCACACCGGAGGTCTTGACCTCCATCTCCTGGATGAAGTCGAAGGGGACGTTGGTGTGCGAGTAGCCACCGATCACATCGGCGGTCTCCTGGCCTTCCACCAGGTAGGAGTTCTCCGAGTCCGCCGCGCCCGCAACCGAGTACCCGATCGCATTGCCGTTGCTGCCGTTGCCCGGCGACGTGCCGCCGGTACCGTTGCCCATCATCCCGCCGTTCGGCACCGTAT
>CAXTWN010000014.1:31421-37730 GCA_964248055.1 uncultured Acidobacteriaceae bacterium
ACCGTATTGCCCTGCAACGGTTCATTGCGAGCGGAGGGTGCGAACTCGATGACGGACTGGAAGGACCGGCCGTGCGGGATGTCCTGAATCACGTCCTGGGTGAGATTGGTCTGCGTGGTCACCGAGGTGACGTCGATGACCGGCGCCGTCGAGTTCACCTCGACCACGGTCGCCTCGGCGCCCACCGCCAGGCTCAGGTCCAACGTCGGGGAGTGGCCCACCTCGATCGTGACCCCCTCGCGTCGCAGCGTCGAGAAGCCCTGCTCTTCCACCACAACCGCATAGGTTCCCGGAGGGAGATTCGCGAAGTGGTAGTTCCCTTCATGGTCGGTCTTGGTTGATTTCTCGCCCACAAGCGACGGGGTCGTCACCGTGACCTTGGCGTTGGCGACGCTTGCACCGTTCGGATCTTTGACCGTGCCCTGCAGAGCTCCCGTGGTCTCCTGCGCGGAGGCGGCGGGTTGGAGCGACGAAACAAGGCCTGTGACTCCCAGCATCAAAGAGAAAGAAAGCGAGTACTTCAGAAACAGGGGACGTACTTTCATCCGCAGGGGCTCTCCAGAGTGAGGTGTGCAGTGTAACGAGCACTTCACATGCCAAACGGACGTTTGCCGCATCGCGGTTCTTTTTGGCGAACAAACTCGCCACAGGCTACAAAAAAACATAGAGACCCATTCGGACGGGTGCAGAAGCTCATAGAGCGACTTAGTCGCAAGACGAGGACTAGACCTCCAGATCGGTTAGGAGTCGCGAGTTGCACCACGCCGGATTTGCCCACAGTCGCTCGCGCCCGTCATAGTGACGACAGAATCCGGCGATCTGCCCAGCCACGTCGGAGTCGATCTGGGAGTCGTAGCACTCCGCCACGCGACGCTTCTGGCTGACCGCACTGTCCAACTCTTCACGCGGCCCGGCCGGCACGGGACGGAGCGCCAACTCCGTCGTCCTGGCGCTCTCTTCCACGTCGCCGGCGAACTCCGGGCAGACGGCATAGGGCAGATCTTCGTAGAAGGCGACCGGCAGGGCCGAGCCGGTCAGCGCCTCGAGTCCGGCTGCCCGGACGACACGATGATCGATGTGGCCGCCCACCGCCAATGGAAGCAGGAAGCCGAGATCGGCGCTCGCGCGAGCCATTTTGGCGATCGCCCCGGCCACCCTGGCAACGGCACGATCTCCGGGGCGAAGGCTCGCCGTGAACGCCTCCTCGACCGGGCAGGCGAGGCGCAACGGAGCATCCAGCAGATCGAGGTCGGTGAACTGCAACCGGCCACCGAGCCGTTTGTTCCAAGCGGCGTCCTCCCGCTTGCGGATGGCAGACACGAATGAGACACGGTCGTTGGCATGGAGCGAGTCCGCGTCCGAGTAGGGCGCGTAGTCGCTCCGGGTGAAGCAGTTCAGGATCTGCACCCGGTGTCCGGCTCGCAGCCAGGACGTGACGGCCAGCCCCAGGGAAAAGGCGGCATCATCCCGATGCGGCGATACGATGACGAGCTTCACAAAGAGGGCAGCCGGGATGCCTGCACAGAAGCGCAGGCATCCGGCGGTCTAGGTCGCCGTTTCCGCAGCGCGGGCGCGGGAGGGCGCCAGCACCGTGGCGGAGGGACGCTTGGTCAGCAGATTGGCCGCGGCCTCGTCCTCGACGATATTGCGGTACAGGTGCAGGGCCTGCGCGACCACCTGATCCATGTTGAAGTACTTGTAGTTGGCGAGCCGGCCGCAGAAGTACACGTCCGGGGTTCCCTCCGCGAGCTCGCGATACATCTCGTACAACCGCGCGTTTTCCGGCCGCGGCACAGGATAGTAGGGATCACCCTCGGCGGTCGGGTACTCGTAGACGATGCTCGTCTTGTGGTGCTCCTGGCCGGTCAGGTGCTTGAACTCGGTGATCCGGGTGTAGGCGTGGTCGTTGGGGTAGTTCACCACGCCGACTGACTGGAACTGCTCGCGATCGTGCGTCTCATGCTGGAAGCGGAGCGAACGGTAGGGCAGACGGCCGAACCGGAAGTCGAAGAACTCGTCGATCGGGCCTGTGTACACCGTCTTGGCGTGCGAGTACTCGTGGATGATCTCGCGGTAGTCGGTGTTCAGCATCACCTTGATCCGGGGGTGCGCGAGGATGCGCTGGAACATCTTCGTATAGCCATGCAGGGGCATGGCCTGGAAGGTGTCGGAGAAGTAGCGATCGTCGCGGTCAAAGCGCACGGGGATCCGCCCCGCGACGCAGCTGTCCAGCTCCGAGGGATCGATGCCCCACTGCTTCCGCGTGTAGTTGCGGAAGAACTTCTCATACAGCTCGCGCCCGACCTTGGAGACGACGATGTCCTCGGAGGTGCGGATCTCGGCGCGAAGCTCTGCGCGTTGGGCGAGGAAGCGTTCCATGCCGGCGGCGTCCAGCTGCAGTCCGTACAGCGTGTTCACTGTGTCCAGATTGATGGGGATGGGCAGCAGCTTGCCATCGACCGAGGCGAGCACGCGATGCTCGTACGGCCGCCACTCCGTGAACTGGGACAGGTAGTCGAAGACCTTTTGCGAGGCCGTGTGGAAGATGTGCGGGCCGTAGGGATGGACGAGGATGCCGTGCTCGTTGAACTCGTCATAGGCGTTGCCCCCGATGTGGGGACGCTTGTCCACCACAAGGACGCGCTTGCCCAATCCGGTGGCCAGCCGCTCGGCCAGCACCGAGCCTGCAAACCCCGCGCCCACTACGAGATAGTCATAGTGATCCAGCGCCGGGCGGGTGATGCGCAGCGCAAACACCTCATCGCGCGTTGACGCCTTGACCGAGGCCGTATGCGCCGGGCGTACACGCTCCATCTCGGCCTGCATCGCGCTCCAGGTCGAGTCCCAGGAGCTCTGGGCCAGTTTGACCCGCACATGCGCCTGCCAGGCCGGGTCGTCACCGGCCTCAAGCGCCCGGTCGAGCGCCTCGGCAAAGGCCTGCGGGGTGGCAGCGATCTCGACCAGCCCGACCGCGCCGTAGTCATGGATTACGTCGTGAATCGGGGTAGACACGACGCACTTGCCGGAGGCGAGGTACTCGGGCGTCTTGGTGGGCGAGATGAAGCGGGTCGAATCGTTCAACGCGAACGGGAGCATGGTCGCGTCCCATCCGGCGAGGTAGGCGGGCAGGTCGCGGTACCCCTTGCTGCCGAGGTAATGGATGTTCGGCGCCTGCGGCAGGCCGGCCGGGTCAATCTTCACCACCGGGCCCAGCAGCACGAGGTGGATCCCGGGGCGCAGCCGTGCGACCTCCGCGATCAGCTCGCGATCAAAGCGCTCGTCCAGAACGCCGTAGAAGCCGACGCGCGGATGAGGGATGGCTGCCTGATCGGCCGGGTCGGGCTGCGGCAGGAGCGCCTTGGCGAAGTGCTCCTTTTCAATCGAGCTCGGAAAGGCGTGCACGTTGGCATGCTGCGTGCGCTTGTGCTCGTAGAGCGAGTGTCCACCGGTAAAGACGACGTCCGCACGCCGGAAGAGCTCGCGTTCGCGCGCGAGTAGCTCGGGAGGAGCTCCCGCGAAGGCCGAAAGCTCGTCCATCACGTCAAAGACGGTGACCTCGGGAGCGAGATGGGCGGCGAAGCCGAGCGCCATCGGCGTGTAGAACCAGGCGTCGAAGCGGGCGATATGGCGTTCCAGCAGAAAGGCGTCCAGCAGACGACGCTGAGCGCCCTCAAAGCTCTCACCTTCATACAGATGCGGGCGAAGGACGGTGACGCCCGGGGCCTCGTCCGCGGTCAGCAACTCCAGCCAGGGGGCGCCCGCGGCGGGCTGCGTGCCCTCGTTCCGGGCATGGATGAACGGCTCTTCCCAGAAGTAAACGGTTCGGTTCCGCGCTGCCCGGGCCAGGAGGTGCTGCGGGCGCTGCGTCACAAAATGCCAGCGCAGATGCGAGAAAACGAGCAGGGCGGGAACGGCGGACCGGCCGTTCTCAGACGGCTGTGTACCCCTGAGTAGGTTCAAGTCAACTCCATGCGCGGGACCGCGCAAAAGCGTTCGCTCAGAGAACGAGCGTTTAGAAAAGGCGTGCAGGGCGGGCGAGGTTGTGCGTACGCGTCGCGGGCGCCGGGGATCAAGAAGCTAATGTACTTAGAGGATACCCGAGGCCTTCTGGTTGTCGGGGGGACGGGATGGGAATATTCTTCCAGCGGCTTGAGTAGGGGCTTGTCAAGTTTCCTGCATGAAGTTTGCCGGTGCTCTCTGTGAATCCCGTCACAACGCGGAGAGGCACAGACCTGTACGCCGACACGTCATGCCGGGGTACGCGGTGTTACCCCAGCCCGCGCGCGGCGGTCCGGGCCGCCCGGATCAGATCCGGGACACCCACGCCGTGGTACCCGTTGCCGAGGAGCAGGACGGTTTCGAGCGCCTTGACGCGCTCTTCGAGTGCCGCCATGCGTTCCTGGTGCCCGACCTCGTATTGCGGCAGGCTGCGGGGCCAGCGATGCACCGCCGTCAGCGCCGCATCGGGCGCCGGGAGTTCGGGCAACACCAGCCCAAGCTCCTGAAGCGCCTTCGCCGCGATGTCGCCGTCGCTCTCCGCGTTGAGTTGCTGCGCGGCGATGCCGCCGAAGAAGACGCGGACGATCCGCGCACCCGTCGGGGCACGGCCGGAGAACTTCTGGTCCGTGAAGGTTCCGGCGAGCAGGCGCGGTCTGCGGGAACCCTGTTCGGGGTCACGGTTGCCGGTCGCCGGGGCGGGTTCCGGCGCTGGTGGGGGCGCTGCTTGCGGAACGAGAAAACCGAAGCCGGGCGGCAGGTCCGGAACCGCGGCGGAAGCGGGCCAACAAAAGGTGGCGAGCACGGCGGAGCTTGCGTCTGCGGGAATGAGGGCTGCAGCTTCGCTGTCCAGGGGCGCGAGCAGGTGGCGGGCGGCGTCGACCGGCAGGGCGATCAGCACGCGGTCGAACGCCGCGCCGGCGTTCTTTGCGCGAGGGCCCTCCAGCGTAGGCCCGCGAAGACGCCATCTCCTGTCCGCCTCGCGGTCCAGGGCGTGGATCGGCGTGCGGAGGTGGAGGCACTCCGGTGGCAGCGCGCCGACGATGGCGTCTGTCAGCGAGCCCATCCCGCGCCGCAGCGTGGTGAAGGTTGCCTGCCGCGGCCGGTCGCCGCGCTCGCGCCGCTGCGCCTGGAGGGCGGCGATGAGGGAGCCGTGTTCCGCCTCCATCTTGACGAAGGGTGCCATGACCGCGCGAACGCTGAGCCTGGCGACGTCGCCCCCAAAGATGCCCGAAAGGAGCGGGGCGGCGATCTTGGTGAGCACCTCCTCCCCGAAGTGGCGACGCACGAAGCTGGCGACTGACTCGTCCCCGCCGGGCGCGGAGGCCCTCAGTTCATCGGCGCGGGTCAGCTCGCGGGCGTAGGCGGCCTTCGCCTCGGCGCTGAAGAGTGGAGAGCTGTCCAGCGTGCTGAGGTCTTCGGGGATCATCATGCGCATGCGATCGGGCAGCGCGACGAGTTGGCCGTCGAGCCAGAGGTAGGTTTTCTTGTCCTCGTCGCGCGAGGGGAGGATCTCGGCGCCCAGGCCGAGCTCTTCGGCGAGCTCACGGGCCCACGGCTTCTCGGTCAACCAGGCGTCGGGGCCGCCTTCCAGGAGGAAGTCGCCCTCCGGTGTGGCCCGGCGAATGGTTTGGACGATGCCGCCGAGGCGGACGCTCGCTTAGAAGAGCTGCCAATCGACGGCCTAGCCCGCTTTGCGCTGCTGTTAGAGCTCGTAGGCGGCAGCAAGACCCGCAATGCCGCCGCCGAGGATAGCGATGCGGGGCATGCGGCTAGGCCGTCACCAGTTCCGGCAGGGGCGCCGTACAGACCTCGGCAGGCGTGGCGAAGGGCGGTGTGCTCGTGGGCGAGAGTGCCTCGTCTGTGCCGGTGCGGGTGGTCAGAACGTGTTGGAGCGCGCGGATCAGGGTAGGTGAGTCGTTCAGGCTCTCGGCGCGGGTAATCTCCAGGCCGAGTTCGCGGCCGAAGTCGCGGAAGTTGATGTCGATGTCGTAGAGGATCTCGACGTGATCGCAAAGGAAGCCGACCGGCTGCATGACCACGGCGGTGTGACCGGCCTCCGCGAGCGCTTTGAGCGTGTCTTCCACCGAGGGACCGAGCCAGGGGGCGCCGGCGATGCCCTGGCTTTGGAAGGCGAAGACCCAGTCGGCGGCGGTCATGCCCACCGGCGCGAGCCGCCTGGCGACAGCGGCGGCGGTGGCTTTGCACTCCACCGGGTAGGGATCGCCCTGGGCGGCGGTGCCGTAGTTCTGGATGCCCTGGGCGGGGACGGGCGCGCCGGGCCGGGGCGCGGAGCCGCGGGCGGCCTCCTCG
>CAXTWN010000015.1:0-6707 GCA_964248055.1 uncultured Acidobacteriaceae bacterium
GTCGGGGGCCGTCTGCGGGATGCATTGCTGGCGTGCGCCGTGAACGGGAGGGGCGGCGAAGAGGCAGAGGAGCAGGAGAGCTTGCCATCGGGGAGGCGGGAAACGCAGTGGCCATGGGCTCAATGCGATGCCCCTTCGCTCTGCGTGGCGGTGTCCGCGGGCTCGTCAAGGCGCACCAGGCGGTCGCCCGCGACGTGCTGCAGGGTTTGTCGGATGCCGCTCGGCCAGCGGACCTCGATGGTCCTGGCCTCGGTGTCGGCCCCCAGGCCGAAGTGGGCGCGCTTGTCGTTGGAGGAGAGATAGCTGCCCGCCGTGGAGACGGTCCAGAACTGCGCGCCCTGGGCGGTGGTGATCTTGATCTCCGCGCCGATCGCGTCGCGGTTGCTCTTGTGGCCGACAAGCAGCAGGGTGAGCCAGTGGTTGGAGGTCGGGGTGTCGTTATGCAGCAGGTGCGCGGGACCGCCGTTGGTGGTCACGACGGCATCGAGCCGCCCATCGTTGTCGAAGTCGCCGACGGCCATGCCGCGGCTGACCCAGGGCTGCGAGAAGACGGCCCCGGACTGGGCCGAGACATCCTGAAAGTGGCCGTTGCCCATGTTGCGCGCCAGCAGCATAGGCTCCTTGTAGTGGAGTTGCGGATAATTCAGTTCGACCGTGTCGAGGTCATGGCCCTGGGCGATGAGCAGATCCTTTTTGCCGTCGTTGTCGTAGTCGAGAAACCGAATGCCCCAGCCGGAGTGGAGCAGCGTCATGGGCGCGAGGCCGGAGACGTAGGTGTCATAGGCGAAGGAGCCGTCGCCGTTATTGCGATACAGAGCGTACTTCTGGTTGGCGAGGTTGGTGATGACGAGATCGGGCAGGCCGTCGTTGTTGTAGTCCTGAAAGTCGATGCCCATGCCGGCGTAGGTGCGGCCGTCGCCGTCGACGGCGACCTCGGCGAGCAGGCCAGTCTCTTCAAAGGTGCCGTTGCCCTTGTTGTGGAAGAGGAACTCGGGCATGGAGTCGTTGGCGACGGCGAGATAGATCCTGCCGTCGCGATCGAAGTCGGCGATGGCGAGCCCCAGGCCTTTGCCGGGCTTGCTGAGGCCGAGCTTCGCCGCCTCCTCGGTGAAGGTGCCGTCGCCGTTGTTGTGGTAGACCAGCGGCGCGATGGGCGGGAACAGGTCCGGATGGCAGTAGGCGCGGTAGCCCTCGCGGTGTTCGCCGCACCAGGTGTCGTCGAAGTTCCAGTGCATGTAGCGCAGGACGACGAGGTCAAGCCGGCCGTCGTTGTCCAGATCCACCCAGGCGGCGCTGGTGGACCAGCCGTTGCCGGGGGTGGGATCGCCGCCGGTGCCTGACCTCGCGGTCACGTCGGTGAAGGTGCCGTTGCCGTTGTTATGGTACAGCCGGTTGCCGCCGTAAGCGGTGACGTACAGGTCCTCCAAGCCGTCGTTATCGTAGTCGCCGACCGCCACACCCATGCCGTAGCCGATCCCTTGCAGGCCGGCCTTCTCGGTCACGTCCTCGAAGGTGCCGTCGGCGCGCTGGTGGTACAGGCGGTTCCAGTCCTTGGGCGACTGCTTGGCGGGGACCGCGTCGCGGGCGGTGGGATCGCTGAGCGGCGCGCCGTTGACGAAGAAGAGATCCAGCCGGCCGTCGTTGTCGAAGTCAAACGCGGCCACGCCGGAGCCCATGGTCTCGATGAGGTACTTGTGCGGCGTGTGCGAGGCGACGCCTGAAAAGTTGATCCCGCTGGCGGCGGTGGTGTCCGTGAAGTGCCCGGGGACGGCGCCGTTCGCCGCCGCGGGGGCGCCTGCCGGGGATTGGGCTCCCGACGGCGCCGCCAGGGTGAGTGCGAGTGAGACAAGGAGCGCCGGGAGCTTGCCCGGCCAGGCGCGGCACACGGGCGATGCTAGGAACTTCCGTTCGGACCCGGGCCACGCAGACATCTTGGCCTTGATTCTACTGAGCTCCCACTGCGGCGTGGGATGTGCCCTGCGCGGCAGCAGGAGCATACGGGGGTGCCAAGGCAGCCGCCGGGGTGCCGCGGCCGGTCAGCTGGCGGATGAGGTCCACCTCGCGCTGCCGGTACGGCGTGTCGTCCTGCTTGAAGACCTCATGAAACCAGATGGTGGGTTTGAGTTCCACGTAAGGCCGTTCCCAGGAGTCCCAGGGCAGGTAGGTTTGGGTCTTGCCGGCGACGAATCCCCAGTTGATCGCGGCTACGTGGTACTGCTTCGCGAGAGGCAGGATGGTATCAAAGGTGCTCCCGTTGCCGCGGGCCATGTACTCGGTGCAGATCAGAGGCCGGTGCAGCGGCAGAAGCTCCTGGATGTGAGCCTCAAAGCCCTCCGGCCAATCGTAGTTGTGGAAGGAGATGACGTCGGACTCGGAGAGCTGAATCCTGGTGGTGGGGCTCTCCCTATCGGGATGGCTCCAGTCGCCGGTCCAGACGCCGCTGGTGAGCGGCTGGGTGGGATGCACGGCGCGCGCCCACGCGAAGACCTGCGGCAGAAGCTCATCGACGCGCTGCACCTTGGCGGCGGCATCCTCGTGAAATCGGTCGCCGTTGCTGTTGTCCGGCTCGTTCCAGAGGTCCCAGCCGAGGACGCGATCGTCCTTGGCGAAGGCGCCGATCACACCCTGCACGTAGGCCTTCAACTGCGGTTCGACGGAGCGATCCATCATGCGCTCGCGACCGGGGCTCTGCACCCAGCCGGAGTTGTGCACGCCGGGAATGGGCGGGTGCTGTGGGCCGAGGTGCGGGTTGGGCTCCCAGCAGGAGTCAAACAGCACCAGCAGCGGCCGGATGTGGTGCCGGGCGGCGATGGTGAGGAACTCGTTCAGGCGCTGCTGAAACCCCTTGGGATCGTTCAGCCAGAGCTGATCCTGCAGGAACACGCGCATGGTGTTCATGCCGATGGACTCGCCCATCCCAAGCTCTTTGTCGATGAGCGTGGGATTGAAGGTGGCGGCCTGAAACATTTCCAGCTCGTTGATGGCGTCCGAGGGAACGAAGTTGGCGCCCACCAGCCAGGGTTGGTGGTCGTACCAGGCCTGC
This sequence comes from uncultured Acidobacteriaceae bacterium, assembly GCA_964248055.1. Classification (GTDB taxonomy): domain Bacteria; phylum Acidobacteriota; class Terriglobia; order Terriglobales; family Acidobacteriaceae; genus Granulicella. The sequence continues at coordinate 3,044 of CAXTWN010000015.1, forward strand.
GCCTTGGCCTCGCTCCAGCGGGCCTCGGGGCCCTGGGTGGTTTGGCCTGCGGCCGTGGAGGCGGCCAGCAAAAGGGCAAGGACGCGCGCTCGCGTGGTCAAGGGCAGATCCTCTCAAAGAAGACGTTGGAAGAAGGAACCGAGAAGCGGATCAAGCATGCACCAGGAAGCAAGGCGGATGCAACCAGCAGGAAATTGAGCGCGCCGGGCCCATCTAGCGGCGCGCTTCTGTGAGCGGTGCGGTGGAGCCGCGAACGATCAGCCGCGGGGTGACCACATGGATCTTGGCCGCCGGTTTGCGAGCGGTGCTGTCTTTGTGCTGCAGCAGGCTGCGAAAGGCGTGTTCGGCGAGTTCGTTGCGGGGCGTCAGCAGGGTGGTGAGCGCCGGTTGGGTGTACGCACTGAGCTCGATGCCGTCGAAGCCGATGACCGAGATGTCTTCGGGAATGCGCAGCCCGGCGTTGTGGATGGCGCCCATGGCCCCGATCGCGGTCAGGTCGTTGGAGGTGAGCAGGGCGGTGGGCAATCGCTTCCCGGAGCCCAGGATGCGCTGCATGGCGCGGGCGCCCCCTTCTACCCGGTGATCGGCTTCCTGCATCCACAGGGAATTGCGGGAGAGACCATGCTGCTCCAGCGCCTCGCGGAAGGCCTTGGCGCGCAGGCGGGCGGAGCCCAGCGTGAGTGGGCCACTGATGAAGGCGATGTCCCGGTGCTTGAGGGCAAACAGGTGCTCCATGGCGATGCAGACACCGGCCTCGTAGTCGACGCGGACGACGCTGATGCCCGGGCCGCTGACGGTGGTGTCCATGAACACCAGCGGAATCTGCCGCCGCGAGATGGTGCGAATGAGGCGATCCTCCATCTCGGAGGTCATGATGGCGACACCGTCCACCTTGCGCTGCAGCATGCGGGCGACGCAGTGCTCCATGCGCTTGGGATCGTAGTTGGTGTTGGCGATCAGGATCTCCTGATGGTGCTCGACGGCGATGTCTTCAAAGGCTTTGACCATCTCCGGGAAATAGGGATTGGTGATGTCGGAGATGATGAGGCCGTACATGCCGCTGCGCCCGGAGCCGAGCGTGCGGGCGTTGATGTCGGGGTAGAAGTTCAACGCGTCGATGGCGTCGCGCACGCGCTCGGCGGTCTTGGGTGCGACGAAGGCAGTTCCGTTGATCACCCGTGAGACGGTCGCGGTGGATACACCCGCGCGACGCGCGACGGCCATGATGTTCATGTCTCTATCATGCCGCAGCGGACGCGGAACCGGCCATGTTGACTGCGGACGGTGAAGGAGTTTGTGCGGGCGGTGAAGGGCTTACTGCGTTCCGAGCGCGGCCTCGGGCCAGTCATCTGGCCAGGCCAGGGTGGAGATCTGCAGCGCGGGCCTGCCGGTGGTCGCGTCATAGGCGTGAAAGACGAGCAGATTGTCGCCGTTCTTCTCCTGCAAAACGGACTCGCCGCCGGGGCCCAGCCAGCGCGCGTTGGCGCCCAGGAGCTGGGTGCCGCCGCCTTCAGACATGGGTTTGCCGGTCTTGTCCAGGTACGGTCCGGTGATCGAGCGCGAGCGGCCCACCATAGTGCGGTAGGTGCTCCTTGTACCGCGGCAGCACAGGTCCCAGGAGACGAACAGGTAGTAGAAGCCGCCGTGATGGAGGAGGAAGGGCGCTTCGATCGCCTCCCAGTCGGGCGGCAGGGTGGGATGTTCCGGGTCAAACTTCTGTGGCGGTACAGGATTGGGTTTGGCGCGCGTGGCTAGGTCGTAGGTCCTGGTGTCGGCGGAGGAGAGCAGGCCGGTATTGGCGTCCAGCGCGCGCATCTTGATGCCGCTCCAGAAGCTGCCGAAGGAGAGCCAGGCGTGGCCACTCGTGTCTTCGACGTAGTTGGGGTCAATGGCGTTGAAGTTGTCCGCGGCCTTGGATTCGAGCACCAGGCCCTTGTCGACCCACTTGTAGTTTGGACTCTTCGGGTCGAGCGTCTTGTTGGTGGCCAGCGCGATACCGGAGGTGTTTACGCCGAAGAGCGAGTAGGCGTAGTACAGGCGGTACTCCCCGTGCTCAAAGGAGATGTCGGGCGCCCAGAGGTCTTTGGTGCCGGGGCTGCGCTCGTGGATCCACGGCGGGATGTCGTCGAAGACGTGGCCGCACATGCGCCAGTGAATCAGGTCCTCGGAGCAGCGCTCGGGGAACTGGCCGCCGCCGGGCGCGCGTCCCGTCGCAAAGACATAGTAGGTGTTGCCGTCTTTGGCGATCGAGGGGTCGTGCGTGAAGGCGTAGGCACCCTGGAGGCTAAGGGCGTGCGGAGCCGCCTGCTGTGCCGGCGCGGCGGACACTCCGCACAGCGCCGTCATGCATAGCAGCGCGGCGGCGCAGGCCGCAAAGCCGAAGCGTGAGCAACGCTGGCGCAACACGATGGATGGCTTCATAGCTTCTGCACTCCCGTCTCTTGCCTCCGTTACCGCAAGGGAACGTCGATCACCTCGATCGTCAATGCGGGAACGTTGTGCTTCCAAGTGCCGCCGCTGACCCGCACGGTGGAGGCGACAGGGTGAATCAGGTCAGGGGCGGCGATGGAGTTTGTCGCCTCATAGCTGCCGGCATGCAGGCTGGACACCGACGCCGTGTGTGTTCCCGTGATGCCCTGGAGGTCTACCGTGAGCGGCTGATCCTTCGACGAGGCGTTCACCAGCTTCAGGTGGAGCACATGATCCCGGGAGCCAACCGTGGCCGAGTAGAAGAAGCGCTCGCCTGCGCCGGTCACTGCAGACTTCGCCGTGCCGTCGCCCAGGTGACCGCCGAACAGGCTCTGCGCCCAGTAGCTGGGCGAGGCGTAGCTGGTACTGGCGTCGTAGCCGATCATGTTGGTGTACCACTGCCCGGCGCCGGGGTTGATGTTGATGAACAGCGGCGCGTAGCTGGCCATGATGATCAGATCGCTGTTGCGCTCCAGGCCGGTCATAAAGGCCGCATCGGCCAGCGCGCCGCCGAAGTTGGGTGTGGGCGTGCCGGAGAGGGTAGCCCATTCGCCGACGAAGATCTTGGGGCCCGTGCGGGGCGCACTGTCGTAGTGGTGGGTGAAGTCCAGCATCTCGCCCCAGGGCTTGTAGTAGTGGTCGTCGAGCACATCGGGCTGGGCGTCGGCGTCGGTCTCCTTCACCGGCGTGGTGCAGATCAGCTGGTACTGCGGGTACCTCTTGCGCAGCGCCTTGGCAAACTGCGCGAAGCGCGCATCGTAGCTGCCGGATTTATCGAAGAAATCCTCATTGCCGATCTCGATGTAGTGGAGCGGAAAGGGAGCGGGATGGCCGTCTTTGGCGCGCTCGGCGCCCCACCGGGTGTTCACGTCGCCGGTGACGTACTCCACCTCATCCAGCGCCGCCTGCACATAGGGCTCGAGATCCGCGCCGGGGTTCACGTGCGTGCCTTGAAGGGCATACCCGGCGTACACCGCGAGCAGGGGCTCGATGTGCAGGTCCTCACACCACTCAAGGAACTCCAGCAGTCCCAGGCCGTCGGTGGACCAGTAGGTCCAGGGCGCCTGGTGACCGGGACGATCGACCAGAGGCCCGATGGTCTGCTTCCAGTTGTACCAGTCGCGCAGGGTGTCGCCTTCCAGGTAGTTGCCGCCGGGCAGACGAAGGAAGTTGGGGTGCAGCCCGGCCAGCTTGT
>CAXTWN010000015.1:6717-28095 GCA_964248055.1 uncultured Acidobacteriaceae bacterium
GGCCATCTTGTCCATCAGGTCGGGGCGAAAGCCGTTGGGCTGACCGTGAAAGGTGGGCGGAAACAGCGAGACCAGCTGGAAGGCGACCGTGCCCGGTTGCGCCAGCAGCAGCTCAAGATGGTTGAGCGAGCCTGTGGCGTTCGCGTTCGTGGTCATCGTGTACTCATACCGCGACCAGTCGCCGGGGTGCAGCGAGACCTGCGCTTCAGCCAGGATGGCGCCGGTGTTATCGCTCACCAGCCGCACCTTGACGGGCGCGGCCCCGCCTTCATCGATCTTCGCGTAGAACGAGCCCTTGTACTCTGTGTGCGGCTTGAGCCCCATGCCCCAGTAGCCGGTGTTGCTGAGGCCGGCCTCATTGCCGGGCGAGGCGGACTTCACCTGGAGCTTCAGGCTGTTGGTGAGGGCCTTGCTGGGGCCGTCCTTGGGATCGTTGCGGAAGCTCGCGTCGGCGTCGCCGCGGCGAATGAGATCCCAGTGCACCACGCCCTCCCAGGTGCCGCGAAAGGTCCGGTTCTGCACCATCTCGGCGTAGAGACCGCCGTCAAAGGCGTGGTTGATCTCTTCGGTCATCATGCCGTACAGCGTGGGGCTCACGGGCGAGACGATCTGGTTGGGCGAGATGCTGAGGTGTGCGGAGGGCGCCTGGGCCATGGCGCTCGTCGCCGCGAACAGCGTGACGGCGGCCGCACGGAGGAGCGAAGAGGTGGGAGAGCCGGCACGGCGAGCGATCGCGCACGAGCGGGTGGAGCGAAGGGGCATGGAGACGATCTCCGGCACGGTCTGACCTCAGCAGGCGAGTTGGAAGTACGGTCCGGAACGGCGCCTTGCAAGCGCTTACATGGGCAGCTTTGAGCCATTCCTGAGACGAGCGGAATTGTACAGGATGCGTTCGGTCGCTGACTGCGCCGCCCAGCGCCGGTGGGATTGCGGTCGTCTCGGGAGAGCATCTCTGAACAAGAGTGACGTCCGGTCACGACGTGCGGCGTTCCCCAAACCACGTGCGTGCGGTCCTGCTCCGCGGCGAACGGTTGTGAGAGCATGTAAACGGTTTCGCGGTATCCAGGGGACAGGTGCTCGCCCGTATGAGCGGGATGTGCGGCCGCCCGCCGGCTGGCACCTGCGAAGAAACGCGGTACATCAGAACAGGAGCGGCAGCGGCATGAGCGGCGCACATACACATGAGATTTGGTTTGTCACCGGGAGTCAGCACCTGTATGGCCCGGAGACGCTGGCGCAGGTCGCAGGGAACTCGCAAAAGATTGCAGCCTCACTGGATGCGGAGGCGAGCCTGCCCGCGCGGGTGGTGTGGAAGCCCGTGCTCACGACCGCCGACGAGATCCTGGCGCTGTGCCGCGAGGCCAACAACACCGAGGGCTGCCTGGGGCTGGTGCTGTGGATGCACACGTTTTCGCCGGCGAAGATGTGGATCGCCGGGCTGACCTCGTTGCGCAAGCCGTTTCTGCACCTCCATACCCAGTTCAATCGTGAGCTGCCGTACGCGACCATCGACATGGACTTCATGAACCTGAACCAGGCCGCGCATGGCGACCGCGAGTTCGGCTTCATCACGGCGCGTTTGCGGCTCGCGCGCAAGGTGGTGGTGGGCTATTGGCAGGATCCGGACACGGTCGCGGAGATCAGCACCTGGGTGCGCGCAGCGCTGGGTTGGCACACCTCGCAGCACCTGAAGGTCGCGCGCTTCGGCGACAACATGCGTAACGTCGCGGTGACCGAGGGCGACAAGGTGGAGGCGCAGCGGGTCTTCGGCTACACCGTAAACTACTACGGCATTGGCGACTTGGTGGCGCGGATGAACCAGTTCTCCGACGCCGAGGTAGACAAGCTGGTGAGCGAGTACCGCGAGCAGTACACGCTGACCAGGGAGCACGACCGCGCCGATTCCCTGGCGGTGGCCGCGCGCATTGAACTGGGGCTGCGCGCGTTTCTGACCGCGGGCGGTTTCGGTGCCTTTACGGACACCTTTGAGGACCTGCATGGCATGGGCCAGCTACCCGGCATCGCCACGCAGCGGCTGATGGACTCGGGCTTTGGCTTCGGCGGTGAGGGTGACTGGAAGACCGCGGCGCTGGTGCGCATCATGAAGGTGATGGCGCAGGGGCTGCCCGGCGGCACGTCGTTCATGGAGGACTACACCTATGATCTCGCGGGGGTGAACGACTCCAAGATTCTGGGCTCGCACATGCTGGAGATCTGTCCGACGATCGCGGCCGACAAGCCGTCCGTCGAGGTGCATCCGCTGGGCATCGGGGGCAAGGCGGATCCGGTGCGGCTGGTGTTCACGTCGCCTGCAGGACCGGCGGTTGTGGCGTCGGTCGTGGACATGGGCAATCGCTTCCGCATGATCGTCAACGAGATCGACGTGATTGTGCCGGAGCAGGCGTTCCCGAAGTTGCCGGTGGCGCGCACGCTGTGGTTGCCGAAGCCGAACCTGAAGGTCGCGGCGGCGGCGTGGATCTACGCCGGCGGAGCACATCACACCGGCTTCAGCCAGGCGCTGACCATGGAGCACCTGGCCGATTTTGCCGAGATCGCAGGGATCGAACTGGTGCGCATCGATGCGGAGACACGCATCCCGCAGCTGCGGCGTGAGCTGCTGTGGAGCGATGCGGCGTACAAGGTGCTCTGAGTACGTCGAGGTTGCTTATTGCTGCTGGGCCTGCTGATGCTGGCGGCGCGGCGGTGGGGGCTGTTCCACGATCGCGGTCGCCTTCTCGACGAGGATCGACCAGTCTTCGGGCACAGGGAGCTCGCGGTCGAGGGAAGGCGTGCCCTCGCTGGGGGTGACGCGCACCGCGACCGTGAGTTCGCTGGCGGTGCGGCCGCGGAACATACCGTGCGTGGGCGGCACATCGGCGTAGTCGCGGCCGATAGCCGTGCGTACGTGACGCTCGCCGGCGATGAGGCAGTTGGTAGGGTCGAAGCCGACCCAGCCGAGCTCGGGGAGGAAGCATTCCACCCAGGCGTGCGTAGCGGAGTCGTCGGAGCGATCCTTCCATTTGTCGCCGTGGTACAGGTAACCACTGACGTAGCGGCAGGGGATCTGCAACTGCGAGCGGACAAGCGCGGTCATGATGTGCGCGAAGTCCTGGCAGACGCCGGCGCGCGTGTTGAGGGCATGGTCGATAGGAGAGTCCACGCGCGTGGACTTGGGCTTGTACGCGAAATATTGATAGATCTGCTCGTTGAGCGCGTGCAGCACGGTGAGGGGATCGTCGCGACGGCGCAGATCGAGCTCCCGGGCAAGGGCCTCCAACACGGGCGTGGGCGTGGCAAACTCGCTGGGCAGCAGCATCTCCCAGAAGTCGCCGGCCTGCACGGTGCGATCCAGTTCTTCCCACGCGGCGGTGGGCAGCGACTCTGGAACCGGCAGGTGCGGCTGCATCTCCACGAGCGCCTCGGCGACGATGACCAGTTGCCCGTGCTGGCCGGGGATGTCGAAGTGATGGATGTGATTGGCGAGATGGTCGCGGTAGCCGAAGACACGACAGCGCGGGGTGACTGAGAGCTGAAAGGTGAGGCAGCGCTGGTAGGTATCCGAGCGCGGATGCATGCGCACCTCCATGATGCTCTCCGAGACCGGCTTCTGATAGAGGAACTTCGTAAGGTGGCGGATGGAGTAGTACATGCTGTTCCTCGTTAACCTGCAAGCGCCATGTGGATGGAGTAATCGACGTAGAGCCGGTAGATGCTGTCGTGGATGGCGTGGCACTGGTTCTGGATGGAGTGGAGATAGTCGATGATGTTGCCGTGCAGCAACTCATCGAGGCTGGTGAAGCCGAGCTGCGCGTTGAGGCGGCCGGCGATGCGATGGAGCTGGTCGCCGCGTGTGTTCGGGTCCTTGGGGCCGCTCTTGGCGTAGATCTTGCCCAGCGCGCCTTCGACGCTCTCGATGGAGAAGCGGAGGGAGTGCGGGAACTCGGCGTTGAGCAGAAGGAACTCGAGAATGCGCTCCGGGGTGAGGTCGGCGGTATAGACCTTGCAGTAGGCCTCAAAGGCAGTGGCGCTGCGCAGCAGACCCATCCATTCCAGGTACTGATTGCTTTCTGTGGCGCGCTCCGGGGCAGCCCACAGGTCATCGTGGTAGGCCTCCAGCAGCGTGGCGGTTGCCGAGGCGCGCTCCAGGAAGCGGCCGACCTGGATGAACTGCCAGCCTTCGCCGTGGCTCATGGTGGAGTCCGTGATGCCCTGGAACTGGTGAATCACCTCCATGACGTGGACGAGAAAGGCGGAGGGTGCTTCGCTGGAGGTCTCGGGCGAACCTTCCTGCAGGAGCTTGCGGTGCTCGGGGCGCGTGACCTCGAGATATAGCGAGTTCAACCGATGCCACTGCTCGGTGGAGATCTGCTCGCGCACATGCCTGGCGTTCTCGCGCGCCTGCACCAGGCAGGAGAGCACGGAAGACTTCAGTTCCATGTCAAAGGTCAGCGTGCTGGCGAGCTTATACGGATCGCCTTCCCACTTCAGCTTGCGCGGGTTCCCCAGGGAGCGCAGCAGGCGCGGCCAGCGATGGTCTGCGCTGGAGGCGCTCTCGTCCAGCATCAGGTTCAGGTTGACGTCCAGCAGGCGAGTGGTGTGCTCGGCGCGCTCAAGGTAGCGCGACATCCAGTAGAGTGAATCGGCTACGCGGGAGAGCAGAGGGAACCTCCTGGAAAGCAAACGCGGTGTTCGCAGTGTACGCGGTGTAGGGCGTGGCGAAGGCGTTCAGGGCTTCTGCGGTGGTGCACGCATAAGGTCGACAAAGAGTTTGTAGAAACGGACGGTTTCGAGTTCCTGCTGCACATGCACGGCCCGCAGATCGGCTCGGGGTGGCTTGTTGGCGGCGTCCCAGGTGAGCGTGTCGCCGTAGTTGGGCCCATGCGATAAGTCGACATCGAGGTACAGAAGCTGTTCTTTGGTGATGAGTTTGGGGTCGAGCCAGGCACAGGAGGCGAGCTCATCCCACATGTAATAGAACTCCGTCGTGTACTTGGCGAGGTACTGCGCGGCGGGCTCCGGGGAGGCGGCGATCTGTCTCAGGAGATCGGGCGTGAAGCGGGTCTTCAGCGAGATGTCCACGGGGGTGAGGTCGATGCGCGGCCAGGGGGCGCGCAGCACGAGGTGCGCGGCTTCGGGATCGAACCAGAAGTTGAACTCATGACGAGGATGGTTGGCGTACTCGGGGTCGTCGGTCTGCGGGTTGAGGCTGCCGCCCATGAGCACAATGCCCTGCGTCAGCTCCGCGAGATGGGGATCGAGGCTGAGGGCGAGAGCGATGTTGGTGAGGGGACCCGCGGCGTAGACGGTGACCTGGTGAGGATGTTCGTGAATCTGCCGCACGAGGAAGTGTGCCGCGTCGTCCGATAGTGGCCGCATGGTGGGCGCGCCTTCGGGGAGCGGCGGAATGATCTCCGGCGCGTGGTACGGCTCGTTGCTGGTGTGATCGGCGAGGTCGCCCCAGGCACCGTACCAGGAGAGGCTGCCCTCGCGGGCGCGCTCGGCAAAGGCTTCTTCGCGGGTGCGCAGAAGAGGGTAGATGGCCCCGGGGACGACGGGAACATCGGTGCGGTGAATCAGTTCCAGCATGCGCAGGGTGTGCGCCACCTCTTCCGGCTCCCACGCGTTGCCGCTGACCTCCGTGATGCCGAGCACGCGCACGCCGGGCGCCTGCAGCAGAGCCATCATGGCCATCTGATTCGAGCCGGCGGGGTCGGAGCCGTCCTGGTCGATGAGGATCAGGCGTTGTGCGTTACAGACAGCGACGGAGAGCAGCGCTCCGAGCATCAGCGAAGGGATGCATGCGTGCAGCATCAGGCGCTGATCGGTAGCGGCAGGTGATCAAGGGAGACTTCGGAAAGATCCAGGCGCTTGGAGGCGTTCTGAATATCGAGCCCGACGATACTGCCTGCGTCGTCGAAGTCGACGACGAGTCCGTCTGCGATCTCTTTGGAGTCGCTGCTGACCGCAGATGCCAGATCGATGTAAAGCGAATCCGTGTCGGGGCAGTAGTGCAGCTTCATCTCTGTCTCCGTGGATAGCCACTATCCGGAAAGGCGTTGTGAACCGTCTCTCCGTCTTCCAGCGTAACAACACGAAGGGCCTTGCCGCCCAGCTCCGCGACATAGCCCCAATACCGGATGCGACCGTCGTCCTGCACCATCCGCTGCTGCGGCTGAGCTAACACGTGTAAGCACCAGGCCTCTCGTAGATAGGGCCGCTTTCTGAGGCACTTGTTCGCGGAAGTACGCAGTAGTCTTCAACGCCAGCCTTTAGCTCAGCACCCAGGTGTCCTTCGACCCGCCGCCCTGGGAGCTGTTGACCACCAGCGAGCCCTCGCGCAGCGCCACGCGGGTGAGGCCGCCGGGGACGATGGTGACCTTGTCGCCATAGAGCACGTAGGGGCGCAGGTCGACGTGACGCGGCTCCAGCTCGTCGCCAATCAGGCAGGGGGCGCGGGAGAAGTTGATGGTGGGCTGGGCGATGTAGTTGCGCGGGTTTGCCTTGATCTTCTCGGCGAAGTCGGCACGCTCCTTGCGACTGGCCTGCGGGCCAATGAGCATGCCGTAGCCGCCCGACTCCCCGACCGCTTTGACCACCAGCCTGTCCAGGTTCGCCAGCACGTAGTCCCGCTCCTTGTCGAGGGAGCAGAGATAGGTCTTGACGTTGTCGAGGATTTGATCCTCGCCGAGGTAGTACTTGATGATGCTGGGAACGAAGGCGTAGATCGCCTTGTCGTCTGCCACGCCGGTGCCGAAGGCGTTGGCGAGCGTGACGTTGCCGGCGCGATAGGCATTGAACAGGCCCGCGCTGCCCAGGATCGAGTCCGGCCGGAAGGAGAGGGGATCGATGAAGTCGTCGTCCACGCGACGATAGATCACGTCCACCCGCCGCAGGCCGCTGGTAGTGCGCATGTAGCAGATGTTGTCGTGCACGACGAGATCGCGGCCTTCGACGAGCTCGATGCCCATCTGCCGCGCAAGATAGGCATGCTCAAAGTAGGCGGAGTTGAAGACGCCGGGAGAGAGCAGCACGATGTTGGGCTCGGGCCGGCCTTCGGGCGCGAGCGAGCGCAGCGTCGTGAGCAGCACCTGGGTGTAGCTCTCAATAGGGCGCACGTTGTAGTTACGAAACAGCTGCGGGAAGATACGCTTCATCACGCGCCGGTTGGTCAGCATGTAGCTGACCCCGGAGGGGACGCGCAGATTGTCTTCAAGCACCACGAAGTCGCCGTTCTCCAGCCGGATGAGATCTGTTCCGCAGATGGCGACATAGACGTTGCGCGGGACCTGCAGGCCCTGCATCTGGCGGCGGAACTGCGGGCAGGAGTAGACCAGCTCGCGCGGGACGATGCCGTCCTTGAGGATGCGGCCCTCGTTGTAGATGTCTTTGAGAAAAAGATTGAGTGCGGTGATGCGCTGGGTGAGGCCTTTTTCGACGCGCTCCCATTCTGCCGAGGTGATGATGCGGGGCAGCAGATCGTACGGAAAGATACGCTCCGTACCCTCTTCGCGGCCGTACACGGTGAAGGTGATGCCCTGGTTGAGGAAGGCAAGATCAGCTGCCTGTTTGCGGCGCTGCACCTCTGCCGGGGGCAGGGCGGAGAAGTGCTCCAGCAAGGGGCCGTACTGATCGCGCAGCGCGCGATCGCCGGCAAACATCTCGTCATAGGCGCCATCCAGCAGATAGTGCTGCAGCGAATCCTGTCGAAACTGGTGACTGGAGGTCACCGGCGAGGGTTTTTCCATGTTGGGTGCGCCCAGTATAGGGCAGGATGCCGCATGCGGCCCGGCCTGGAACAGGCCTTTGGGCGGCCAGGACAGGGGCGGCGTGCGCGCCGGCATCTCGCCAGGTGCTATCCGGTACGGACGGGGTACGGTAAACTAGGAAGGCTGCGTTCTTTTCGCGCTCAAGCGAAGCTGAACCCAACTCGCATCCAGCGCCAGACAGGACCTTTTGTGCCGAACGCCACCGCCATTGCCACCCAGCCCATTCGCAACATTGCCATCATCGCGCACGTCGATCACGGGAAGACGACCCTGGTCGACGCCATGCTGCGCCAATCGGGAACCTTCCGCTCCAACGAGACCGTCGCCGAACGCGTAATGGACTCGAACGACCTTGAAAAGGAGCGTGGGATCACGATTCTCGCCAAGAACACGGCGATCCACTACCACGACACCAAGATCAACATCGTGGACACGCCGGGCCACGCCGACTTCGGCGGCGAGGTGGAGCGCGCGCTGAAGATGGTGGATGGCGTGGTGTTGCTGGTCGACGCCAGCGAAGGTCCCTTGCCGCAGACGCGTTACGTTCTCTCGAAGGCGCTGGAGGCGAAGCTGACGCCGATCCTGGTGATCAACAAGATCGACCGTCCGGATGCGCGCGCGCAGGAGGTGCTGAACGAGGTCTATGACCTGTTCATCGACCTCGATGCGGACGAGAGCATGCTCGAGTTTCCGGTGATCTACACCAACGGCAAGGCCGGGACCGCGACGTTGGATCTGGCGCAGCCGGGCACCGATCTCCAGCCGCTCTTCGAGCTGATCGAGAACACGATTCCGGTGGCGAAAGGCGATCCGGAAGGTGCGCTGCAGATCCTGGTCACCAACCTGGATTACTCGGACTATCTGGGCCGCCTGGCGATCGCGCGCGTCTTCAACGGCACGCTGCGCACGGGGCAGGAGGTTGCGGTCTCCAAGCGCGATGGCTCGCTGCAGACGGTAAAGATCACCAAGCTCTTCTCCTTCGACGGGCTGAAGCGCACCGACATCACGGAGACCACGCTGGGCGACATTGTGGCCATCGCGGGCGTGCCCGGCATCACCATCGGCGAGAGCTTTACGGACATCGAAAATCCCATGCCGTTGCCGCTGATCACGATCGATGAGCCGACGATCGCGATGCAGTTTTCGGTGAACAACTCCCCGTTTGCCGGTCGTGAGGGCTCGTACGTCACCAGCCGCAACCTGAAGGAGCGCTTGGAAAAAGAGCTGCTCACCAACGTGAGCATCCGGGTGGAGGACACGGGATCACCCGAGACCTTCAAGGTGCTGGGTCGCGGGGAGCTGCAGCTCTCGGTGTTGATTGAGATGATGCGCCGCGAGAGCTTCGAGCTCATGGTCTCGCGGCCGGAGATCGTCACCAAGCGGGTGGACGGTGCGCTGATGGAGCCCTCCGAGCAGCTGACGATCGACATCCCCGAGTCTTTTGTGGGGACGGTGATCGAGCGCCTGGGACCGCGCCGGGGCGAGATGGTCAAGATGTCCAACCACGGTTCCGGCCGTGTGCGCATGGAGTTCAAGATCCCGTCGCGTGGATTGATCGGCCTGCGCAACGAGATGTTGACCGAGACGCGCGGCACCATCGTGATGAACTCGATTGCCGCCGATTACATCCCGTATCAGGGCGAGATTCCGCAGCGGCCCACGGGCGCGCTGGTCTCGGACCGCGCCGGCACGACGACGACCTATGCGCTCAACGGCCTGCAGGATCGCGGCGTGCTGTTTGTGCCCGATGGCATTGAGGTGTACGAGGGCATGATCGTGGGCGAGCACTCGCGTGACAACGACCTCGACGTCAACGCCGTGCGCGAAAAGAAGCTGACCAACATGCGCGCCAGCTCCGCCGATGAGGCGCTGCGGCTGGTGCCCTATCGGCAGCTCACACTGGAGCAGTCGATCGAGTTCATCGCCGATGATGAGCTCGTCGAGGTGACGCCGAAGAGCCTGCGCCTGCGCAAGAGGGTGCTGCAGGCCAACCGGCGCCCGCGCAAGAACCAGCCGGTAGAGTAAACGGTCTGTAGATCAAACGGCTCGTTCACGAAGACGAACTTCGGACAATGGCCCTCCTTGTTGGAGGGCCGTTGTGTTCTGCTGCAAGAGCGTGCTCGTTGGGTCGAGCCGCATCTGCTTGACAAAGCCCGCCTCCGGCCTTCAGCTTGCGGGATGGATGTGCTGTACGCAACGGAGGTGGTGTTTGCGGCAAAGATGGCTGGTTTGGCCTTGGCTCCTTCTGCTTCTCTGCTGTGCGCGGGTGGCCATGGCCGATAGGGTGCCGGTCCTTCTGTCCACGGATGTGGGCAACGAGATCGACGACCAGTGGGCGATCGTGTTCCTCCTGACACAGCCCAGCTTCGAGGTACGCGGCATCCTGTCTGCCCACGCGCCCAGCCTGCCCGACCCTTCCGCGCAGAGCTCCTATCGCATTCTCCAAGACGCGGTGGAGCATCGGATGGGGCTGGCGGAGCACCCGCCGCTGCTGGAAGGCGCGAGTCTTCCGCTGGAGAACGCCACAACGCCCAGAACGAGTGCGGCGGCAAAGTTCATCGTCGAGGAATCGAAGAGCTTCAGTCCGGAGCGGCGGCTGAACGTGGTCGTCATCGGCGCGGCGACGGATATGGCGTCCGCTCTTCTGCTGGATCCTACGCTGGCGGACCGCGTGCGTGTGGTGGCGATGGCCTTCAAGAACCTGAGCCCCGGAGGAGCGCACGAGTACAACGAAGAGAACGATCCGGACGCCTGGCGGGTGCTGCTCGCCTCGCGTGTGCCCCTGGTGGTGGGAACTGGCGACATCTGTCAGCGGTATCTTTCCCTGAACTATGCGCAGGCCAAGCAGCTGCTGGGCGGACATGGGCCGGTGGCGGAGTGGCTGTGGCGTGAGTATCAAGAGTGGTATTACCGCGTCGTCAAGCCGCCGCGCGTCGCGGACTTCTCGCGCTCGTGGGTAATCTGGGATCTGATTACGCTGGCCTACCTGCAGGGGCTCGCGACGGCCGAGACGGTGCCGCGGCCGGTGTTGGACGCGAGCATGACGCTGCGGCCAGGCGGGCAGGCGGGAGACCTCCAGAACATCACGGTCGTCGACCAGGCCCGGCTTTGGGCGAAGTTTACCGAGGGGCTTGACCGGTTCGAGGCAACGCACAGGGTGCCCGCTGCGAGCGAGGCTGCCCCGCAGCAGTAGGGTCAAGACGCTAGGCCGGCTGCAGCTCGGGAGTTGAGGCCAGTGGCTCCGCCGCGGTAAGCGGGACGACATCCACCGTGAGGACGGTGATGTCGTCGTTCTGCCCAAAGCTGCGGGCGGCGGCGGCGATCTGCGCCGCGGGGTGGCGGCTCCATGCGCCGGTACGATCGAAGCCGAAGAGTTCGTGCCCGTTTTTGGCCTCGGGCACACCATCGGTGAGCACGGTCACACGGTCGCCCGGGCTGAGCTTGTAATGGGCCTCGGTGTATTCGGTCTCGGGGACGATGCCGAGCGGCAGATTGGGCTCGGTGCGAAGCTCAAAGCCGTTCACATAGGGCGAGAGATGGCCGGCGTTGGCGAAGGTGAGCAGGGTGCCGTCGGCGGAGAAGCGCAGCGCAAGACAGGTGGTAAAGCCTGTGCCGCGGCCGCGAAGACGCCGGTTCAACCCGGTAAGGATCTCGGCCGGGGACTCCGTGTAGTCGGCAAGGGCACGGAGCGTGCCGACCATGAGAGAGACGGTAAGCGCAGCCGGCAGGCCCTTGCCGGCAACGTCGCCGATGACCAGGAGCGTGTCGCCGGAGAGTACGGGGAGGATCTGGAAGAAGTCGCCGCCGACCTCCTCTGCGGGGAAGTACGCCGCGGTGGCGGCAAGACCGGGCGTAGGTGGCAGGCTTTCGGGAACCAGGACCTGTTGCACCGAGCGGGCGGCCTCGAGTTCGGTGGTGACGCGATCCTGCTCCTGCCGGGTGCGTGCCGTGTGGCGCAGCAGGATGGCCAGCATGGCCAGCAGGAAGAAGGCTTCAGCGATGTCGTTGAGGGTCAGGAAAAACGGTTTTTTTATATCTATCTCGAAGTTGCTTAAGAATGTATCGCCGATCGTCTGGATCGTCCAGATGAGCTGGCTGTAGTAGAGCGAGCCGAAGAGCACGGTGACGGGACCCCGCAGCAGGCGGCTATCCGGCCAGCGTTCCCTGGCACGGCGGCGTACCAGGAGGTAGATCCACAGGTAGATAGGGAGGGTGAAGACGAGTTCGAGCAGGTTCTCGAAGGAGACCGAGTTCCAGCCGAAGTTCGAGGCGAGATTGTTGAGGTACCAGAGGGCACAGCACAGCAGAGCAAACTTGAACCAATGCGTGCGCTTGCCCTTGAGGAAGGTCTGGAAGAAGAGCAGAGAGGAGGCAAGAAAGAGCGCGGTGAACGAGCTCTTGACCCACTCGAGAACGCCAACCGGGCTGACCTCCAGCCGCTGCCAGGCGTTGGCCAGATGATTGCCGGCGGCGCCAAGGACCAGCAGACCGAACCACAGGAACTGCTCCTCCGACTGCCTGGATAGAAAAAAAGCGAGGGCGATGACAAAGCCCAGGATCTCGAGCGCTCCCAGGTCGAAGAGGTCGCTGTAGTTCCACAGCCGGGCCCTGGACCTGTCGGTGAACTGGGCGTTGATCAGGTCGCTGCGCCCCACCACAGCGGAGCCGTTCAGGCCGCCCGCCACGTAACGCCTCCAGGTCGACGCATGCCAGACCCGCAGGGCCAGGGTGATCGTTTGAGGCTGCGCCCGGGGCTCATCGGAGAGCTCCACCACCGCGGGCTGGGTGAAGAACATGCGCGCCCGAGGCGGCATACTGCCCTGCTCCAGGATAAGGCGCCCATCCGCAAAGAGCTGGTAGCAGGTGCGCACCGCAGGCAGACGCAGCGAATATGGCTCTTCGCCGGCGGGAAGCGTGACCCGGAACCGATACCAGGCGACGCCGGTGAGTCCCGCATAGCCGTTTTCGTTCCAGTCCTCCTCGGAGTTGACCAGCGCCCAGCCGGAGTCGTCGAAGTGCGGATCGGCCCAGCGCGGGTCATCGCCGAACTGAAAGCGCCACTGGCCATCGAGCGAGACCATCGGCTCGCGATCGTTGATCAGCGAAAAGGTAGCCGGGGCGTTAGAGGCTGACGCTGCCGGGGAGTCTGCAGGGGCCCCACGATCCGGGGCGGCTGCCGCCAGGGGAGGGGTGGACGCCGGGTTCTTTCCCTGCGCCACGAGGGCCACCGACGAGCCCAACAGCAGAAGCGCAAACAAGCTGAGCGTGCGAAGCATGGTGGTGTGCCGAGTCTACCCGAGATCAGGGCATTGGTTGATTGTTGGGCGCTTTGAGTCGTTTAGGTGTGGCGCTTTTTCTAGGCGTACAGACCGGGTCACTGCATTGCTCGATAGGCGGCGCCGTGTCGTTCGCTCCCGCGCATCATAGAATGGCGTCGCTGCGGCGAGAGGTTCGCGACGCAGCCGAAAACCTCGGAGGTACGCACCATGCGAGTTGGGCTGATGACGCGGGAGTACCCGCCCTATGTGTATGGAGGCGCCGGCGTGCATGTGGAGTACCTGTCGCGCGAGCTTGCCTGGCAGATTGAGGTAGAGGTGCATGCCTGGGGCGACCCGCCCGCGGACAGCAGCAAGCCCCACGAGGACGAGGAGGCTCCTGGGTTAGCGCAGGAGGAGTCCAGCGGCAAGCTGGAGGTCTACTTTGAACAACCATGGGATGCCATTACGCAAGGCACCACGGCCAAGTTCAAAGGCGCTCTCGAAGCTTTGTCGCTGAACCTGCTGCAGCAGCTTCACCTCGACAAGCTGGACGTCATCCACACCCATACCTGGTACGTGTCGATGGCCGGGTTTCTGGCCAAAAAGCTCTATGGCATTCCGTTTGTGCTGACGACCCACTCGTTGGAGCCGCTGCGCGCGTGGAAGGCAGAGCAGCTTGGCTCCGGGTACGCGCTGAGCTCGTGGATGGAGCGCACGGCGATCCTGGATGCCGACGCCATTGTGGCCGTTTCGAACGGCACCAAGGCGGACATTCTGCGCGCCTATCCCGATGTGGACCCCGGGCGCATCCACGTGATCTATAACGGCATTGACTTGGAGCAATACAGGTACACGCCGGAGACGTCGGCGCTGGAAAAGTACGGCGTGGATGTCGCCAAGCCCTATGTGCTGTTTGTAGGGCGCATCACGCGGCAGAAGGGCGTGACACATCTTGTCGAGGCGATCCCGCACCTGCCGCCGGGCACGCAGGTGGTGCTCTGCGCGGGCGCACCCGACACGCCGGAGATCGCCGAGGAGATGCGCAACAAGGTAGAGGCGGTACGGCGCAAGACCCCGCTGAGTGAGCCCGCCGGGCACGAGCAGTTTACCGAGCCCGGGGTGGAGCCGCCGGGGCACTCGTTTGCTACGGGCGATCCGTTGGGCGTGGGGCACAACATCGTCTGGATCGAGCAGATGGTCACCAAAGAGGAGGCGATCCAGCTGTACTCGCACTGCGCGGTCTTCTGCTGCCCCAGCGTGTATGAGCCGTTCGGCATCATCAACCTGGAGGCGATGGCCTGCGGTGCAGCGGTCGTCGCGTCCGCAACCGGCGGCATTTTGGAGGTGGTCGTCGAGGGAGAGACGGGCCATCTTGTTTCGTTTGCGCAGCACCCCGAGACCGGTTTTGCCGCGCAACCGGCACAGTTCGCCAAGGACCTTGCCGCGCGCCTGCGCGAGCTGCTGGCAGATCCGGCGAAGGCCAAGGCCATGGGTCAGGCGGGCAGGAGGCGCGTGGAGGCGCACTTCTCCTGGACGGCCATCGCCGAGCAGACGATTGCGCTGTACCGCGGGCTGATCGAGGCAAAGAGCTAAGCGGCGCCAGAAAGAGTTTGCGTGGCGGTCAATCTGCGGCGACAGGCTGATGTTGCTTCGGTCCCCAGAACGCCTCGCCCTCTTTGGTCGGGGCGTTCCAGTTGGCAAGCTCTGGATCCAGCGCCGACTCCTGGCCCGCGTAGGTGATCGACCACTTCAGCGCAAGGCTGCCCGCGATGGTCAGCAGCGGTGCCACGCCGGAGTGAACCAGCTTGGACCTGCTGCGCCGCAGAAGGGCAGGCGCGATGATCCCCAGGCCGATCGCTCCGAAGAGGAAGAGCCTGGACTGCTTGCCCTTGACGAGTGGCTTGGCAGCCTTCTTCGCGGTGCCGAGATACAGGCCGAGCGCCGTGGCCTCGGCGAGTGTGGCAACATCCTCGAAGCGGCTCAGAGTTTTGTGCAGGCCGTGATCTTCAGAAAAGTAGTTGCAAAGCGTCAGTGCGGCAGAGCCGCTGTTCATGGAGCTGCAGGCGAAGAGCGAGCCCAGAAAATGCGTATGCGCCCACACGGGATTCGCGGTGGTGGAAAGCAGCACGCCGGGGTAGCTGACCATGGTGAGCGCAAACGGCAGGCCCAGCACGCTGAGCAGGCGCTCCGGCAGGTATCGCTGCAAGAGGCGTAATGCGGGGGCCCCGAGGCCGAAGGGCAGTTTGGACGCTGGGTACGCCAACAGCGCCAGCACGGACGCGAAGATCCCGAACCCACTCAGCGCCCACGCGCCGTGGTTCATCGGCGAGGTCTTCTTCCACATGCGCAGCATGTGGTGAAAGCGCTCCGGCCGTCCGAGGTCGGCGATGAGCAGAGGCGGGCAAAGCAGCATCGTGGAGAAGGAAAGAAAGCGCCCTGCCTGGATGACGCTCCTGTGACGGTCTTTGTCGATCAAGCCCGCCACCGTGCACAGCGTGTACGCGCCGCCGCTGATGCCTTCAAAGAAGAAGTACAGCGCGATCTCCCACTTCCAAAACGGCCGCTTCAGAATGGGCAAGCCGTAGTAGCCAGGCTCATGCACGCGGTCGGGGTTGGCGGCCTTCAGGATGTCGTACGACGGGGTGATCTGGCTGAAGACATCGCGCTTGTCGTCGTGCTCCTGGATCTCCGCGAGGTTTCTGTCTAGGACGTCAGCCATGTTTTTCGCCTGAAAAGAGAAATACGGAGGCCGCGGTGAGTGCGAGCGAAGCGGCAAAGCTGAACAGGTAGTTGCGCTTCAGGTGAGCGGCGGGACGGCGTGGCGCCTCGGGCAGGTTGTACACCGAGCTCTTGTCCTTGAGCAGGAAGAACGAGTTCAGCGCACTGTACTCACCCGCGGGCTCGGCGCCGTAGAGGTAGGCGTCGCTTTGCCCCTCGGCCTGCAGCTGTTCCACGCGCTGCTTGGCGTGTTCTTTCAGTTCGCTGATCTTGCCGAACTTAATGGACTCGGTCGGGCAGGCCTTGGCGCAGGCGGGCGTCAGGTCGTCCTTCTGGCGGTCATAGCAGAGCGTGCACTTGTGCGCGCGGCCATCCGCCTTGTTGCGGCTGATGACGCCGAAGGGACAGCCGACCACGCAGTTCGCGCAGCCGTTGCAGACGTCCTGCTGCACATACACGTTGCCGAACTCGTTGTAGATGAGCGCGCCGGTCGGGCATACCTCCACGCACGGCGCGTGCTGGCAGTGCTTGCAGACATCGGACATCATCAGCCACCGGCCAAGGTGGCTTTCGGGATCGAACTGCTCGACAAAGGCCACATGGCGCCATGTGGTGTCGGAGAGCGCGACGGTGTTGTCGTAGCTGTTGCCGGTCCAGTTGAAGCCGTCGGCGGGTAGCTGGTTCCACTGCTTGCAGGCGACCTCGCAGGCCTTGCAGCCGATGCAGAGCGTGGTATCGGTGAAGAAGCCGGTCTCTTCCTGTTCTGCGGGCGGCTCGGGACGGAACCATGTCTCGACGAGATCCGTGGCAAAGCCCTGGAGTGTTTCGCCGTGAAGGCTGAACTCGCTCATATCTCCTGTCCTTCCGGCTGATTCGACTTCGGGGTATCGGGCGCGTGTTCTCGTGTTGGCCAGGGCTCTGCTTGTGAGGGCGCGATGTCGGCGTGTTCCTTCAAGCGACCCGGGCGCACGTTGACGGTGAAGGACTTTGCCTCGTGCATGCTGACGTTCGAGTCCGCGCTGATGGAGGTGAGATCGTTCACCGCTGCCCCGGTGGTCTCGCCGGCCCAGCCCCAGTGAATCGGCATGCCGATCTGGTGCAGGCGCTTGCCGTTGACCTCCAGCGGATGCATGCGCCCGGTGACCATGGCCTTGGCTTCAAGCGCCGCGCGCATGTTCCACACGACCATCCAGTCGCCGTGCTTGATGTTCTTCTCCGCCGCGAGTTCGGGGCTGATCTCGAAGAACATGCCGGGTTGCAGCTCATTCAGCCAGCTGTCGAAGCGGCTCATGGGACCGCTCAGGTAATGCTCGGTCAGCCGATAGTTTGTGGCGACGATGGGGAACTCATCGTCGGGTGGGTTGTACTCGTTCAGCGGGCCTTCGTAGCGCTCGATGGTGGGATTGTTGCGTGTCTTCGGATACAGCAGATTTGGAACCGGCGACTCCATCGGCTCATAGTGCGTGGGTAGCGGACCATCCTGGGCCCCCATGGGCGCGAACAGCCAGCCACGGCCGTCGGCCTTCATGATGAAGGGCGCGTCACCGGCGATGGCCGCCATCCCTTTGGCATCGGCTGCGGGACGATAGCTGGGAGCCTTGGTGGGCTCGAAGTCCGGCACATCCGGGCCTGCCCAGCGCTGCGTCTCCTCATCCCAGTACATGTATTTCTTGCGCTCGGACCAGGGCCTGCCTTCGGCGTCGGCGGAGGCGCGGTTGTACATCATGCGCCGGTTCAGCGGCCACGCGTAGCCCCACTCCGGACTGGTGTACAACCCGGGTGTGCGCTTGCGCGAACGCGCGCGATTGTTGCCCTCCTCCGGAAACACACCCGAGTAGATCCAGCATCCGGAGGCCGTGGAGCCATCGGCCTTGAGCACCGTGAAGTCCTTCACCTGCTTACGGTCCGCGACGGTGTAGCCGTTGATCTCCCTCAGGATCTTGCGCGCGTCCGGCTCGCCCTCGATACGGCTGGGGCTGCCGTCGGGCAGAAACTCCTCATGCTCCTGCTCGTAGTCCCAGGTCATGTTCAGCAAGCCCTGATCCCGCGGTTTGGTCGAGCCCGCATAGAGCTGGCGCAGGCGCTTGCCCAGGTCATACACGAACCACGCATCGGAGCGGCAGTCTTCGGGCGGATCGACCGCCTTGTCATGCCACTGCAGCAAGCGCTGCGTGTTCGTGAAGGTGCCTTCCTTCTCCTGGTTGTTGGCCGCCGGGATAAAGAACACCTCGGTGCCGATCGTTTTGGGGTCCGGACTCTCCGGCCCCTTGTACCAGTAGCAGGCGCTTTCGATCTCGAACCAGTCGCGGATCACCAGCCAGTCCAGCTTCTTCAAGGCCTCGCGATTGAGCTTGCCGTTGGGCGTGCCTGCGGCGGGGTTCTGCCCGAAGAGGAACATGCCCTTGATCTTGCCATCGGCCATGCGCACCAGCGAGGCCGGCATGGAGTAGTTGTCATCGATGCGCGGCACCCAGCCAAAGCCGAAGTCGTTCTCGGGCGTCGCCGCGTCGCCGTACCAGGCCTTCAGCAGGCTGACGACAAAGTTGGGCAGGTTCGCCATGTAGCCGGTCTTCACCTCCTGCTGCTTCAGGTAGTCCTCCAGCCGATTGTGGTTCTGCAGGGCGGAGGGCTGCTGAAGGTAGCCGGGCAGCAGGTCATACAGCGTGGGCACATCTGTGGAGCCCTGGATGCTGGCGTGGCCGCGCATGGCCATGATGCCGCCGCCGGGGCGGCCGATGTTGCCGAGCAACAGCTGCACGATCGTGGAGGCGCGAATGATCTGCACACCGGTGGAGTGCTGTGTCCAGCCCACCGCGTAGACCAGCAGCGTGGTGCGTTCGCGCCCGGAGTTGGCGCAGATGGTGTCCGCAACGCGAACGAACTCCTCCGCGCTGCAGCCGCAGATGGAGGCCACCATCTCCGGCGTGTAGCGCTCGTAGTGCCGCTTCATGATATTGAGCACGCAGTTCGGGTTCCCCAGCGTGGGGTCGTTGTCGACCAGCGGGCTTTCCAGCGAGCCGGTGCGGCTGGAGAACGACTCCGACTTCTCCTGGTCGCCACCCTGCGTGTGCGAGCCGTCGTCCTGGCTGGCGTACTTCCAGCCGTCGTGGCTCTTGTCGTAGCGGCCGCTCTCTTTGTCGTAGCCGACGAAGAGGCCTTCGAGGTCCTCTGTGTCCTCGTACTTGTCCGTAATGATGGTGGCGGCGTTGGTGAACGCCATCACGTACTCCTTGAACCAGAGGTCGTTCGCCAGGATGTGACGAATCAGTCCGCCCAGGAAGGCGATGTCCGTGCCGGTGCGGATGCGCACATATTGTTGGCACATGGCGGAGGTACGGGAAAAGTGCGGATCGACATGGATGAGCCTGGCGCCTTTCTCACGCGCCTGCATCACGAAGCGGAACCCTACCGGGTGCGCCTCCGCCATGTTGGAGCCCATGATGAGGACAGCATCGGCGTTCGCCATGTCCTCCTGGAAGTTAGTGGCCGCCCCGCGACCGAACGCAGCGCCCAGACCGGGCACCGAAGCGCTGTGTCATATTCGGGCCTGGTTTTCGATCGCGACCATGCCCAGGCCGCCACCCAACATCTTCTTGATGAGGTAATTTTCCTCGTTGTCCATGGTGGCGCCGCCCAGGCTCATCATGTTGGTCACGTGATTCAGCGTGGTGCCGTCGCGCTCCTCGACGAAGCCCTCTTCGCGCGCGTCTTTGGTGAGTTGGGCGATGCGTTCCATCGCCCAGTCCAGCGGGCGCTCCTCCCAGTGATCCGAGTACGGCGCGCGATATTTCACCTTGCGGATGCGGTGAGGATTCACGCTCAGCTGGAAGGTGTTTGAACCGCGCGGGCAGAGCGTGCCGGCGTTGATGGGGCTCTCCGGATTGCCCTCGATGTCGATGATCTGGCCGCCCTTGGTGTACACCAGCTGGCTGCAGCCCACCGCGCAGTAGGGACACACACTATGCACCTCGGTAGCGCCCTTGATGCGCGCCCTCTTGTTCACCGAGTTGATGCTGAACGGCTGGTTGGCTGTGGCGCGCTCTGCATCACGCGTGGACTTCTTCACCTTGAACATCGTCAGTGCTCTCCAGCTTCTCCGGCGGAGAAGGTTGCTCGGAAATGTCTGCAAGGGCCGAGCGTGCTGGCCAGGTTCTTCTATCTTCCCATCTTTCGCTTAGGGGCGTACGGTCGTCCGGCGACGCGAGCGATCGTACGCCCTTTACCGCTGAGCTGTCAGGTCAGCCGGTGACCTCCAGGCCGCCGGTGGCGCCATACACCTCGCCGGTTACATAGCTGGACTCCTGCGAGGCGAGCAGCACGTACAGTGGCGCCATCTCTACCGGCTGGCCGGGGCGTTTCATGGGCGTCTCTGCGCCGAACGCAGGAATTTTGGGGTCAGGTTGGCCGCCAGAGGTCTGCAGCGGCGTCCACACCGGTCCGGGCGCCACACAGTTCACGCGAATGCCCTTTTCGGCGACCTGCCTGGCCAGCCCGCGGGTGAAGTTCAGGATCGCTGCCTTGGTGGGTGCGTAGTCAAGCAGCGAGGGGCTGGGATGCGTGGCCTGGATGGACGCCGTGGTGACGATTGTGGCGCCCGGAGGCAGCAGCGGCAGCGCGGCCTTTACCGTCCAGAAGAGCGAGAACACGTTGGTCCGAAAGGTGTCTTCCAGCTGTTCGGTGGAGACGTCGGCAATCGACTCGGTCGCGTGCTGCTTGCCGGCGACCAGAGCCAGGACGTCCAGGCCGCCCAGCTTCTCGTGCACCTCGGCCACCAGCCTGTAGTTGAACTGCTCGTCCTTCAGGTCGCCGGGGATGGCGAAGGCCTTGCAGCCCGCCGCTTCGATCAGCTTGATGGTCTCCTGCGCGTCCTTCTCCTCGCTGGGCAGGTAGTTGATGGCCACATCCGCGCCCTCGCGCGCGAACGCGATCGCCACGGCCTTGCCGATACCGGAGTCGCCGCCCGTGACGAGGGCCTTGCGATTGGGCAGCCGGCCCGAGCCCTGGTACGTGGTCTCGCCATGATCGGGCTTGGGGGTCATCTCCCCTTCGATCCCCGGCGCGCTTTGCGGCTGACGTTCAAACTTGGGTTGCGGGTACTGCTTGGTGGGGTCCTGCATGGTGTACAGACTGGTTGACACTCGCATCTCCTTGGGTCAGGCTTCCGCGCGCGTGCTGCAGGGCCTGCGTGGTGAGATGCAGATGGTTGTGCCGGCTGTCGAACGGGCAGGCTGCGGAGGGAGCTCAGTCCGCCGCGACCGGGTGCGCCCGTGCGACCTCCACCAGCGTGGAGTAGAACGTCGCTCCGCCGCCCAGGTCCGTGATGCGCTGGCTGGTCAGGGCGTTGACGTTGGCGCCGTCCGGCGAGAGCTTCTGCCAATCCAGGCGGGCGGCGACCACGCCCGGCGCGACGCTGGAGCCCACCCTGGCGACCAGTTCGGTGCGGCCCCGGTCGTTCCAGATCGCCACGGCGTCGCCGGTGCGGATAGCGCGTGCCGTGGCATCGTCGGGGTGCATCTCCAGGATGCCCGCGGTGCGGCGCTCCATGGTCTGGTGGCCGGGCAGGTTCGCAAAGGTGGAGTTCATGTAGTTGTCGGCCTTGCGTGGCAGAAACTCGAGCGGGAACCTCCGCGCGGCGT
>CAXTWN010000015.1:28105-32151 GCA_964248055.1 uncultured Acidobacteriaceae bacterium
GTTTGGTGGCCTCATCCGCGGGGGGCCCGGGGGGGGGGGCGTGCGGGGCTCGGGCGGCCGCCCGCGACTCTGACGCTGGATGCCAGACGGGGAGCGGCAGCAGCTCGGCCTTGCCGCTGGCGGTCTGGAACCAGGTGGAATCGCTGAAGGGCAAGACCTCGCCCTGTTCGTTTTGCGGCAGCGTCAGGGGGATCTGCTTGGCGGCTTGGAGCGTGCCTGGACTGACGCCCGCAAACCAGGGGTGTGTGGTGTCGAGCGCCTGTGCGATGAGATCGTCGTCGGTGTCGGTGAAGGCGGCTTCGGGGAAGCCCATACGCCGGCCCAGCGCGGCAAAGAGCCACGTGTTGGGCTGCGCCTCGCCCAGCGGCGCAATGGCCTGGTCTGAAAGCTGCACCACGTTATGTCCGTAGGCGCCCATCAGCTCCTTGTGCTCCAGAAAGGTGGTCGCCGGCAGAACGATGTCGGCGTAGTCGGTGGTATCGGTGAAGAACTGCTCGTGCACGACGGTGAAGAGATCGTCGCGACGCAGCCCGGCGAGCACCTGGTTGGAATCCGGGGCGACCGCAGCCGGGTTGCAGTTGTAGACAAACAACGCCTTTACCGGTGGCTGATCAAGCTCGGTAAGCGCCTCCCCCAGGCGGC
This sequence comes from uncultured Acidobacteriaceae bacterium, assembly GCA_964248055.1. Lineage (GTDB taxonomy): Bacteria > Acidobacteriota > Terriglobia > Terriglobales > Acidobacteriaceae > Granulicella. Next base: position 28,748 of record CAXTWN010000015.1, read on the forward strand.
TCATGTTGACGGTGCGGGCAGGCCGTCCGAGCGGGCTTCCGAGCATGAGATCGGGCCGCCGCAGCCGGGTATCGGCGAACGGGAATGCGCCGGAGTTGGACAGCAAGAGGCCGCCGCCGCGCTGCTGCCACGAGCCGGTGACCAAGGGCAACATAGCCACAGCGCGCATGGCGGTGCCGCCGTTTTCACTGCGCTGGATGCCATAGTTGACGCGGATGGCTGCGGGGCGGCGACCCTCACGACCGGCGTGTCCGTAGGCCGTCGCAAGCCGTTCGATCGCGTGCGCGTCCAGGCCGACGATCAAGGCTGCACGTTCCGGCGCATGTTCCGGCTGGAGCGCGAGAACGCGCAGGGTCTCCCAGCCGTTGGTGCAGGCCGGGAGGTAGGTCCGGTCCTCCAGCCCGTCGCGAAAGAGCACATGCATCATCGCCAGCGCGAGCAGCCCATCCGTGCCGGGGCGGATCGCGAGCCACTCGTCGGCGAGCGCGGCGGTACGCGTCCGGTACGGGTCGATGACGATCAGCTTCGCCCCATTCCGTCGCGCCTGCTCAATGAACGGCCAGAGATGGATGTTGTTGCCATGGATGTTCGCGCCCCAGGCAAGGATGAGGCCGGCGCGGGCGAAGTCCTCCGGCGCGGTGCCCAGCCGTGTGCCGTAGAGGGAGTTCATCGCTGCCATCCCGGCCGTGGCGCAGATGGTGCGATCGAGTTGTGAGGCGCCCAGTCGGTAAAAGAAGCGGCGATCCATGGAGCCGTACCCGAGCTGGCCAATGGTGCCGGCGTAGCTGTACGGCAGAATGCTCTCCGGGCCGTGGGCCGCGCTGATGGCCGCCAGCCGCGCCGCGATCTCGTCCAGCGCCTCGTCCCAGGAGATGCGCTCGAAGGCGTCCGCCTCCACACCCTGCGGCAACGGGCCCTTGGGCACGCCGGATCTGCGGCGCATGGGATGAAGCAGGCGATCCGGGGAGTACACCCGCTCGAGATAGCGGGCCACCTTGCCGCAAAGAAAGCCCCGCGTCACGGGATGGGCCGGGTCGCCTTGCAGCCGCGTGGCGCGCCCGGTCAACTCATCGACCGTGACCAGCACGCCGCAGGAGTCCGGGCAGTCATGCGTGCAGACGGCGTGGACCTGCCGGGTAGCCATGCTCCGATTCTAGTGGCTTTGGGAGATGGCGGACGCGGAAGATGGCGGAAGCGCGTGTGAGTCGAACACACCGTCGCCCTTGGCGGACGACCGCCGGTTTTGAAGACCGGGAGGACCACCGGATCCCAAGCGCTTCCTCTTGAAGCGAACAGCGGAGGCCGTGCTGCGGACCGATTGCGGTCGCGTCGCATCTATACGATGCATGCCGGTCTTCGCCGACCCACTCACGGCCTCCGCTCCCAGCACCGTGCGTCTGACGCAGCAGGTCAAGGCGGGGGGCTGCGCCAGCAAACTCGCGCCCGGCACGCTGAGCCAGGTGCTTGCGCGGCTGCCGAAGCAGAGCGATCGGAACCTGCTGGTGGGCTTTGAGACCGCCGATGATGCCGGCGTGTATCGACTCTCTGAAGAGCAGGCCCTGGTGCAGACCGTGGACTTCTTTACGCCCATGGTGGACGATCCGTTCACCTACGGTCGCATCGCGGCAACCAACGCGCTCAGCGATGTGTACGCCATGGGCGGTCGCGCGATCACAGCCCTGGCGCTGGTCTGCTTCCCGCAGGAGGGCGATCCGGCTGTGTTGGAAGAGATCCTGCGCGGTGGGCTTTCTGTGATGGACGAGGCCGGCTGCGTGGTGCTGGGCGGCCATAGCGTGCGCGACAACGAGATCAAATTCGGCTATGCGGTTACGGGGCTGATCGATCCCCGGCACGTGCTCAAGAACACGGATGCGCAACCCGGCGATGCTCTGGTGTTTACCAAAGCCCTGGGCACGGGCGTGATCACCACGGCGTTGAAGCAGGGCAAAGCACAGCCCGCCTGGGTCGAGGCTGCCATTGCGTCGATGACGACCTCGAACCGTCGTGCGGCCGAGATTGCCACCGACACGGAGTTCGCCGTGCATGGCATGACCGACGTTACGGGCTTCGGGCTGCTGGGCCATGCCCGCGAGCTTGCGATCGGCAGCCAGGTACGGCTCGAGATCGACGTGAGAGCGGTGAGATTGCTGGACGGCGCTCTTGACGCGATTGCACTGGGCTGTGTCCCCGGTGGTCTGCTCTCAAATCGCGAGTATGCCGAGTGCATGGTGGAAGACGCGGCCGGCGCGAGTCTCCCCGACGCACTCAGAACCGTGTTGTACGATCCGCAAACCGCGGGTGGTCTGCTGATCTCCGTGGCGCAGGAGCACGCGGCCGCGCTGGTGGCAGCGTTGCGGGCGGCCGGCTATGGCCACGCCGCGCAGATCGGCGTCGTGCGCGAAGGCTCGCCGGGGATCGTGCTCGGCTGAGCCAAACGCATGGAGACGCAGGCGCATCAGCTGTATCGCAGGCTTCCGCAGATCGACGACCTGCTTCGCCGTGTGCAGACAGCCGAGTTGCTGAGGGTCTACGCCCGCCCGTTGGTCATCAGCGCGGCGCGTCGGGTGCTCGCGCGTCTGCGGGACCAGATTCAGGCTGAGGAGCACACCGAGGAGTCGCTCGACGCGAGGCTCGATCAGCTTGTGGACATTATCGAGCAGGAGTTGCGTTCGCGCTTGCAGCCTTCGCTGCGCCGGGTGATCAACGCGACCGGGGTCATCCTGCAGACCAACCTTGGCCGCGCGCCGCTCTCCGAGGCCGCACTGCAACGAATCCATGAGGTCGCGAGCGGGTACTGCAACCTTGAGATGAGTCTTGCGACCGGCGAACGTGGCCGCCGGGACATGCACGTGGAGCAGCTCATCCTTGAGGTTCTGGCGTTGCGAAGTAGCCCAGGCGCCGGCGACCTTGCAGAGAAAGCGGCTGCTGTGGTGAACAACTGCGCGGCGGCCACCTTTCTGGCGCTGAACACGCTGGCGGAGGGCGGAGAGGTGATCGTCTCCCGTGGCGAACTGGTCGAGATCGGCGGCGGTTTTCGCATCCCCGACATCCTTCGCAAGTCCGGGGCAGTGCTGCGCGAGGTAGGTACGACCAATCGCACCCGAGTGGCCGACTACGCCGCCGCCATCACGCCGCAGACGCGCCTGATTCTGCGCGTGCATCGCTCCAACTTTCGCATTGAGGGCTTCACCGAACAGCCCAGCCTGCGCGAGTTGCTGGAGCTGGGTGCCAGGGCCGCGGTGCCGGTCTTTGAGGACCAGGGTACGGGCTGCCTGGTCGACCTCGCGGCAGAGGGGATCGGCGATGAATCGTCGTGGGTGGAGAGCGCCGCGAGCGGAGCGGCGCTGGTGGCGGCAAGTGGTGACAAGCTGCTGGGCGGCCCGCAGTGCGGTCTGCTCATCGGC
>CAXTWN010000015.1:32182-35698 GCA_964248055.1 uncultured Acidobacteriaceae bacterium
GGGAGCACATTGAGCGCGTTCGCACCAACCCGCTCTTCCGCGCGCTGCGTGTGGACAAGCTGACCTATGCCGCGCTTGAGGCCACCCTGTTCGCGTACCTGAGCGGCGAGGAAGAGAGCCTTCCGGCGATCGCGATGCTGCGCACGCCGGCCGAGAGCATCCGCCAGCGCTGCGCCTCGTGGGCTGACGCGCTTCGCTCGCCGGTGCTTGCGACCGAGGTCGTGGAGACCAGAAGCCTGATCGGCGGTGGCACAACGCCCTCGGCCTCCGTGCCGAGCTTCTCTTTAGCTCTGCGGCATGCGTCGCTGAGCGAACGGGATCTTGCGGCGCGTTTGCGCGCGCTCAATCCGCCGGTCGTTGCGCGCACCAGGGATGGACGTGTGCTGCTGGATCTCCGCACCGTTGCCGCAGCGGAGGATCCCGCCCTGATCCAGCTGCTGCAGAAGGCCTTCCCCTCGTCTGCGGTCGATGAGCGCGCGTTAAGCCCATGCACCGATCCTCACCGCAGACGACTCCAGCGCAACAGACTGCAACGGCAGTGCGCTCCGTGGTGCTGGGCACAGCGGGGCACATCGACCACGGCAAGACGGCGCTGGTCTTCGCGCTCACCGGCACGGATACGGATCGGCTGCCGGAGGAGAAGAGCCGCGGCATCACCATCGACCTTGGCTTTGCGTCGCTGCGGTTGCAGGAAGCGAACGGGCGCGCCGTGGAGCTGAGCCTGATCGACGTGCCTGGCCACCACGCCTTCATCGGCAACATGCTCGCCGGCGCCGGCGGCATCGACTGCGTGATGCTGGTGATCGCTGCAGACGAGGGTGTGCGGGCGCAGACGGAGGAGCATCTTGCCATCTGCACGTTGCTTGGCATCCGCCGCGGTCTGGTGGCGCTTACGAAGATCGACGCGGTCAGTGCGGAGCGCCTCAGCGAAGCTCGTGAGCAGATCAGGGCCTTCGTGCAGCGGACGTTCCTCGAAGACGCGCCCGTGGTGGGTGTCTCTGCCCTCACGCGTGCAGGCATCCCCGAGCTGAAGCGTGCGCTGGCTGATCTGGTCGCCGGCGTTCCGGAACGCAGCAAAGACTTCGTGGCCAGGCTGCCGCTTGACCGGGCGTTTACGGTACGCGGCTTTGGAACGGTGGTGACGGGCACCCTGCAAGCCGGAGCCATGCGCAGCGGCGACACGCTGGCGTTGCAGCCGGGGCATCGAAGTGTGCGTGTCCGTGGGCTTCAGGTGCACGGCAAGCCGCGCAACGAGGCGCACGCTCCCGGGCGCCTGGCGGTAAACCTTGCGGGCGTCGAGGTCGCTGAGGTCAAGCGCGGCGACACCCTTCTCGCGCCCAATACACTTGTGCCTGTGGAGGTCGTGGATGTGGAGATCTCGACGCTGCCCGGCGCCTCTGCGCTGCGGCATCGGGGCAGGGTCCGCGTCCACGCCTTTGCCTCTGAGTCGCTCGCGACGGTGCTGCGTTTCGACACCGGCGCTGAAATGGAGTCCCCGCTCCTGCGGCTACGGCTGACCAGGCCGATGGTGCTTGCGCCCGGCAATCGCTTTGTGCTGCGTCAACCTTCGCCCGCCCGCACAGTGGCGGGTGGGCTTGTGCTGGATGCGCATCCGCTGCCGCGCTTGAAAAAGTACCTGGCGCTCGCGTCCCTGCAACAGCTGCGCGAGGCAACCCCGGCGGAGCAGGTGCTGCTCCGGGTGCAGCGCCGCGGCGTGGCGGGCATCACAGTGACGGCGCTTGTGCGCGAGACCGGGATGACGGCCGCGGCGATTCGCGGCTTCGCCAGGCCGCTGCTTGCGCAGGGGCAGTTGCTCACGCCACCAACCGAGGCCGCGGCTGCCGAGCATCTGCTCGCGCCTGCGGCGCTGGCCGAGGCCATGGACTTGCTGCTGAACGAACTGCGGCGCGCGAAGGCGCCAATAGCCGCTGCCGAGGTGCGCTCGCGAACGCGGCTTTCGGAGTGGGTCTTCGATCTGGCGTCCGGGCGGCTGCAGCGCGAGCGACGGATCGAAGCAACCCCAAACGGCCTGGCTATCGCCGGTCAGGGGATCGCGGCTCCGGCGGGGCAGAGCCGGCGCGCGGCCGAGGTGGAGGCGCTGTATGCGGCTGCGGGCCTGGCGTCACCCATTCTCAGCGAGGTCGCCACGCGGCTGGGCATCGCGCCGAAGGAGCTTCCGGCGGTGATCACGGGGCTGCTGCGGGCGGGCAAGCTGGTGCGCCTGGGGGCGGACAACCTGTTGATCCACGCCGGGGCGCTGTCCCGACTGACCGCCGAACTGCAACAGCATCGCGGCGAGGCCTTCGACGTCGCGCGGTTCAAGAGCTTCACCGGGCTCACCCGCAAGCACGCGATCCCGTTGCTTGAGTACCTGGATGGCGCTCGGATCACGCGAAACGACCGCGGCACGCGCATTGTGCTGTAACGACCGGCTGCCAAGAATCGTTTAGCTACGCGGCACTTGATCCGAGTGCGCGGCCTCCTTCGTGCCCGCCGGGTACAGCTCGCGTTGCGCGAAGTCCAGGAAGAAGGGCCAGTTCGGGGCTGGCGTGTGACCTTCGCCGTGCTGGCGGAAGACGAGAGGGCCGCTGCCGAGCTCGGTTCCTTGTGCCGGAAAACCGGAGCTGCCGAGGTCCTGCACGCCTAGCAAGCGATAGACGGGACCTGCGGCGACTGCGGCGACGAACTGGCCTCGGGCGTCCGCCCAGCCATCGCCCTGCGTGATGCCGGCGCCGATGAAGACCGGACGGGGAGCGCACAGGGCGATCAAGTCATGGGCGTCCACGGGCAGGTCGTTGGGCGTCAGCGGACCGGCGTACTTGAGGAAGTTGCCGGCCATCCAGTGGTATTCCTGGTCGCCGGCGACGTTCTCGACGAGCTCGCCGAACTGGCGCCGGGCCAGCTTGGCGCCGCCCTCGCCCGACGAGCTGATGTAGCCGATGGCGAAGCGGCGGTCGAAGGCCACCGTGACCAGGGCGGCCTTGCCGTAGCGCGAGTGCCCGAAGATGCCCACGCGGTGTGCGTCGATCTCCGGCTGGGTCTCGAAGTAGTCCAGCAGCCGCCCGGCACCCCAGCCCCAGGCGCGCAGGGCACCCCACTGCTCGGGCGTGCGGCGGGCGCCGTGATTGCAAAGGCCGATGATGCCACTGGTCAGCCCCGCTCCGTTGTCGGCCTGGACAGAGGTTGGCACCAGCAGGGCATAGCCCCAGCCGCGGGCGAGCACCTGTTCTTTGGCGGTAGGACCGGTGGGCGTGGGGATAGAACGGCCGGTGCGGCGGGCCATCTCTGCCCAGAACTCGGGAGGCCAGTCGAAGGCCACGATGACGGGGACGCGGCCTTTGGGACGGGCGGGCAGCGTGAGCTCTACCTGGATGTCCACCGTGATGGCCGGATCGGCGCTGTTGTCGACGTGGCCGCGCAGCTTGCGGGTGACCGCCTCCACGCCGCCGAGGGTGCCCGGTTGGCTGGAGAGGACGGTCCAGCTGACGGCCGGGGTGTGGACCGGGAGGCGGCCGC
>CAXTWN010000016.1:0-16666 GCA_964248055.1 uncultured Acidobacteriaceae bacterium
GGGGGTCTCTCCGCTGCGCGAACGGTGAAGCTGTTCGCTTCGGTCGAGATGACGCCGTTTGGGGTGTGCGCACCGATGTAGATGTACGTTGTTTTCTTGCGCCAGAGCGGCGGTGGCCGGAATGCGGGGTCTCTCCGCTGCGCGAACGGTGAAGCTGTTCGCCTTCGGTCGAGATGACGCATTCCCGGTATGCGCAACGGATGCCGGCGCAAGCTGTATCCTCAACGGGACCCATGAAGCGCATTCTCACCGGGGCTGTCCTGATCGCGCTTGTCGCCGCCCTTATCTACTTCGACATCCCCTGGCTCGTCACCGCGTTCAGCGCTCTCGTCGCGCTGCTCGCCGCTCTGGAGCTTCGCGGGCTTGCCAGGCAGGCCGACAGCCCCATCCCTCTCTGGTGGACGGTTCTCGTCCTCGGCGCGACGTTCGCCGCAAGCTCCTTCCCCCAGGTGGAACCCTTCGCGGCGCTCAGCTTTGCCACGCTCCTGCTCTTCACCTGGAACGCCTTCCGCCTTCCGCTTGCGCGTGTGCTGCCCGGCACCGCTGCGGGCGTCTTCCTGGTGGTTTACGTTGCCTATCCGCTGTCGCTGATCCCGCGCATCCTTGCCCAGGAAGAGGGCACAGCCCTGCTGCTCTTCCTCTTTCTTTGCGTCTGGTGCGGCGACATCGTTGCGCTGTACGTCGGCAGGGCCCTGGGCAGACACAAGCTCGCCCCCAACCTTTCCCCCAACAAGACCTGGGAGGGCACCGTCGGCTCGTTGCTGGGCAGCGTGGGATTCGGCATGGGCCTGATCGCGCTGGGCCACTCCCTCGTCGCGCACGGTTCCACCTTCACTCGCCTCAGCACCGTCGAACCGTGGTGGCAGTTCCTCCTGCTGGCTATCCTGCTGAACCTCGCCGCCCAACTCGGCGATCTCGCTGAGTCCGCCCTCAAGCGCGGCGTGGGCGTCAAGGACTCCGGCAACCTGCTTCCTGGTCACGGCGGCGTCCTCGACCGCATGGACGCCTTCCTCTTCACGGCTCCCGTGCTGTGGTTCGTGCTGCTCCTGCGCGACGCGCGCTGACGCACAAAACCCGACCCCGCCGTCTGCGAAAATAGCTCTGTGAAGAACATCGCCCTGCTCGGCTCCACGGGCTCCATCGGTCAATCCACCCTCAGCCTCTGCGAAACCCACGCGGATCGCTTCCGGCCCATCGCCCTCGCCGCCGGCTCCAACCTCGACGCGATCTTCACCCAGGCCGAGCGCTGGCGCCCGCAGGTCGTCTCCGTTGCTACCGAAGCGCTCGCCGCGGAACTTTCCACCCGCCTCCGGAACGCCGGCATCACCGGCATCGAGGTCGTCTTCGGCACCGCCGGCACCGTCCGCGTCGCCACCCTGCCCGCCGCCGACTTTGTCGTCTCCGCCATCGTCGGCGTCGCCGGCCTCGAGGCCACCTACGCCGCCGTCCTCGCCGGCAAATCCGTCGGCCTCGCCAACAAAGAGTGCCTCGTCGCCGCCGGCGACCTCATCCTGGCCGCCGCCCACGAACACAACGCCACCCTGCTTCCCATCGACTCCGAGCACAATGCCATCCACCAGTGCCTCCGCGGCGGCGCGGCGAACGAAGTCAAGCAGATCTGGCTGACCGCCTCCGGCGGCCCCTTCCGCAACACGCCCCTCCGCGACTTCGACGGCATCACCCCTGCCCAGGCGCTCAAGCACCCCACCTGGACGATGGGCCAGCGCATCACGGTCGACTCCGCCACCATGCTGAACAAGGGCCTCGAGATCATCGAAGCCTGCCGCCTCTTCCACCTGCCCCCTGAGCGCGTTCGCGTCACCGTCCACCCCCAGTCCACCATCCATTCGCTCGTTGAATACATTGACGGCTCCATCCTCGCGCAGATCTCCGTCACCGACATGCGCCTGCCTATCCTCTACGCCCTCAGTTGGCCCGAGCGCATCGCCTCCAAAGAGGCCGACGCCCTCACCTTCAACATGACTGCGCTCAAACAGCTCGACTTCCAGCCCCCCGATCTTGAGCGCTTCCCCTGCCTCCGTCTCGCCTATGAGGCCGCCGCAAAGAGCCAGGCGCACTGCATCGCGCTCAACGCCGCCGACGAGATCGCCGTCGATCTGTTCCTAAAGGGGCATCTGCCGTTCCTGGGTATCCCGCGTACAATCGAAGCCGTGCTCGCGCTCACCCCGGCGTCCTCGCCCGCGTCCATCGCAGAGGTGCTCGCCTCCGATACCCGGGCCCGTGAGATGGCGCACGAGGCTGTCCTGCAACGGGCCTGATCGCCCCACACTCCGCACGAGGTTTTCTCCCGCATCTATGCATCTTCTTCAGGTCATCGTCGAGTTCGGCATCGTGCTCGGCATCATGGTGCTGGTCCACGAATTTGGCCACTTCGCCCTTGCCAAGCTCTGCGGGGTGCGCGTGGAGGCCTTCGCGCTCGGCTTCGGCCCGCGTCTCTTCGGCGTCAAGCACAAGGGCACCGACTACTGCGTCAACCTCTTGCCCCTGGGCGGTTACGTCAAGATGACCGGCGAAGCGATGGGCACCCGCGCCGAAGAGGCCAACGACCACATCCCCTCCGACCCCGGTGACTTCGCCGCGCATCCCCGCTGGCAGCGCGTTCTCATCGCCCTCGCCGGCCCGGTCTGTAACTTCCTTCTCGCCTTCTTCATCCTCGCGATCGTGGCGCACTTCCACCACGAGGTGGATCAGTACCTCACCGGCGCCGCCGTCCTCGACTACGTCCCTGCGAATACCCCTGTGGCCCGCGCCGGCATGAGCCCGGGCGATCAGATCCTGGACCTGAACGGCCGCCAAGATCCCAACTGGCTGCAGATCGAAGAAGAAGCCGCCCTGCACCAGGGCGCCACGCTGCCGATCACCTTCCTCCACAACGGCACGCCGGTCTCACGTTCTTTGCAGATCGACACCGGCGACCGGAGCGGCGAGTTCTCTGCCGACAGCATGGACCACATCGGCCTGCTGCCCCGCCGCCAGGCCCAGCCCATCACCGTGGATGCGGTCGAGGCCGACACCCCCGCCGCCACCGCCGGCCTGCAACCGGGTGACCAGATCGAGCGCATCGACAGCCTCGAACCGCACTCCGTCCCGACTCTGCTGGCCTATCTGCAGGACCGCGGCGGTGCGCCCGCCACCCTCCAGGTCGCACGCCACGGCCAACAGCTCACCGTTCCCATCACACCCAAGAAGCTCGCCGGCAGTACCGGCGAGATGCAGTACCGGCTCGGCTTCCATCCGCTGCCGACGCCGGTCGACATCATCAAGCTCCCGCTCGGGCAGGCGATGAAGCAGTCCGTCAAGGACAACGCTGAGGATTCCACGCTGATCCTGCGGGTGCTCAAGGGCATGTTCACCCGCCAGGTCGCGGTCAAATCGGTCAGCGGTCCGGTGGGCATGGCGCAGATGATCGACGTGGCCGCCCGCGACGGTTACTGGACCCTGCTCCGGCTGATGAGCTCCATCTCGATCAACCTCGGCATCCTGAACCTCATGCCCTTCCCCGTCCTCGACGGCGGCATGATCCTCTTCCTCCTGGTCGAAGCCCTGATGCGCCGCGATGTCAATCAGGCGTTCAAGGAGCGCGTCTACCAGGTCGCGATGGTCTGCCTCATCCTCTTCGCCGTGCTGGTGATGTTCAACGACATCACCAAGCTCCACCTGAAGCCGTGAGCACAGGGCACAGGGCCGGACACAACCGCGGGCTAAGGAGATGTCTCTGCTTGCCGAGCGACTAGCGGCGAAGCAGAAACGTAGTGAGTAGACCGAAGAGGGCGACGCCGCAGGTGAGCCACAGAACGTAATCGCCCGGGTGGCCGCTTTGGAACTCGCGCAGGGCGTACAGACGGCCTTCGAGCAAGGAGCCGAGGCGCAGGCTCTTGGGAATCCTGTGGCGGTAGACGCTGGTCAGCGCCAGCCCCAGCGCGAGCAGGGTCGCGATCAGGCCGTGGAAGCCCGCGGTGAGGCGCTCGGCAGTGTTCACGAGCGGGGTCACTCCCACGCCGCTATGCGGTAGCGGCAGCAGCGGAAGCTGGACTGTCCGGCCGGTGTAGACCGTATGCCAGTAGCCCGGCTGGTTGGTGAAGCGTACGGCCGCGTCGGTGACCCAGGGAAGAAAGTCGGGCAAGGGGAACAGAGCCACCGCGATCAGCAGGCACAGCAGCGGCGTGAGAAAGCGGAAGGGCTGCACGACGCGGTTCTCTTCTTTCACCTCGGGAAGCTCGTCGATGGTGGCCGCGGGGTCCGTAAGCGGGGCGCTGCCAATCCCGGCGAAGATGTGGAGGCCGACGCGAAAGACGGCCGCGGCCGTCAGCGTCTCCCCGAAGACAAAAAGCAGGCTGAGCCCGTGAACCCCGGCCTGTTGCGCGGAGGCGTCCGCGATGGCTTCGCCGAGCCAGGTGCCGAAGGGCGGCACGCCCGCCAGGCCGAGCCCGCCCAGAAACCAGAGCGCGCCGGTCCAGCGCAGCACGCGGCGGCGTTGCCAGAGCAGTTGCTCACTCATTGAGCGAAGGCGCTGCAGGACGATCCCGGCGCAGAAGAAGAGCGCGGCCTTTACGAACGCATGACCAAGAAGATAGGTAAGAAACGCGGCAGTCGCGGCGGGGCTGCCGGAGCTTCCGAGCGCGAGTACCGCAAGCATCAGGCCGGCGTGGCAGATGGTGGAAAAGGCGAGCAGGCGTTTCAGGTGGTGCTCCGCATAGCACATCACGCCGCCGAGCAGGACGGTGATGGCCGCAAAGCCGAGCAGGATGCCGCGCAGCGCTTCCGTGTGCGTGCCGAGCGCCTGGAGAAAGAGGACGGCGTGCAGTCGGGCGATCGCGTACAGGCCGAGTTCCACCATCAGGCCGGAGAAGAGCACGCAGACACTGGTAGGCGCGACCGCGTGCGCATCCGGCAGCCAAAGGTGGAACGGCACAATGGCGCCTTTGATGAAGAAGCCACAGACGAGCAGGGTAAACGCGAACAGCACCAGCGGATCGTGACGCGGGCCGCCCGGTGAGTTGGCGAGCGCCAGGCCGATCTGCGCCATGTTGAGCGCCCCCGTCAACGCATAGAGCAGCGCGATGCCGGTGAGGCCGAGAAAGGCGGCGATCGTGTTGGTGACGGCGAAGTTGAAGGTGCCCTGCAGCGGGCCGGGCTCGGCGGTGTTGAGGCCGCAGAGCGCGAAGGCGGCGGTGCTCATCAGCTCGAACCAGACGAAGAGGTTGAAGAGATCGCCGGTGAGAACGAAGCCGCTCATCGCCGCCAGGAAGACGAGCATGAGCGTGTGGTAATGCTTGGCGCCGGCGTCCGGCAGGCGCCAGGAGAAGACGAAGGCAAGCAGAAAGAGCACACCCGCAAGCAGCGCCAGGGCCGCGGCAACGGGATCGACGACAAAGCCGATGCCCAGCACCATGGAGCCGCGCGGGAACCAGTTGCCGAACCAGTACACGACGGTGTGGGCGTTCGCGGCGCGCAGCAGAAGCGCACAAACGGTGACGTGGATGCAAACAAGGAAGATCGCGAGCGCATCGATAGTGCGACGACTGAGCCACGGGCGCAACGCCGCCAGCAGCGCCGCTCCCAGCAGAGCGATCACAACGGGCAACGGCGCTAGCGGATTGATGTGGGCGGGGATGGTGGTGGCTCCTGCGTGCGGCTCGCGCCGGCTGTGATGTTGTTTGTGCCTCAGCCCCTCATTGTGCGGAGGTCATCGGGGGAGACGGAGCCGGATTTCTCGTGGGCCTTCACCACCATCGCCAGCAGCAGGGCGACAACAACCGCTTCCACGACGACGTCGGTCAGCATGAGCGCCTGAACGACTGGATCTACGGTGAGCTTTGCATTGCTGATGTCCGCAAAGACAGGCGCGGCGCCGCCGACCCGGTAGCCGATGGAGAGCAGAAGAACATAGGTCGAGCTTTGCAGGATCGCTAAGCACATCACAGAGTGAACCAGGTCGCGGCTGGTGATAAGGCCGTAGAGGCCGCAGCAGAAGAGCCACGCGGCCACAAGGTACGGGAAGATCTGCAGCGCGTGCGGCATGGGCTACTACTCCGCCGGCACCTGGCCGGTGATGATCTCTTCGAGGTAGGTGTAAAGCACGAGCAGAAAGGCGGCCGTCACCTCCACGCCGACGGTGGCGGAGATAAGTTGAATGTTGCCGGAGCCAAATACGTCGCCGGTGGTGCCCAGGGGCAGCCAGTTGGTGAGCAGCGGGAGCCCCAGGCACAGGGGTGCGAGGCCGATCAGAGCGTACGCGCCGGCGCCGATGGCCTCGACCAGCTCGACGGCAGTGTGCGAGGTGATGCGCTTGAAGGCGGCGGTGTTTTCCGCAAGGTAGACGAGCAGCAACGCAGAGGCGAGGATCACGCCCGCCTGGAAGCCGCCGCCCGGCGTAAGCGCGCCGTGGAGGCCGATGTAGAAGCCGAAGATGACGGTGAAGACGACGACGGGAATCGTCGTGGCGCGCACGGCAACACCCAGCATGGGTTGGTCTTGCACCCTGCCACCCTGTCCGATGGGCCTCGTCGGCGTGTCTTCTTCCCGGCGCAGTAGCATCATGACGCCTACGACGGCCGTGAACAGAATGAACTCCTCGCCCAGGGTGTCAAAGCCGCGGTAATCGTAGTTGATGGCGTTGACGACGTCGGTCGCGTGACGCTCATACATACCGACGCGGCTGATCACGTCGCCGTAGGGGCCGCGGTAGCTGCCGAACGCGGGCAGATTGAGCGAGGCATAGGCGAAGAGGCCGAAGAAGACCGTGCCGGCTGCGGCAAAGATCCGTTTGCGGCTGCGTTCTGTCATCCGGATCGCCGCCTTCCGAGAAGGGTGCAAACGGCAAACGCGGCGTACGCAGCGTTCGCGGTGTTGGCCCAGTGGGTGAGAACGTTGGTGGTGTGGCTTTGAAGGAATCGAGACATTTTCATGGCAGGCTCAGTCGTGCTCCTGGTTCTTGGAACGCGCAGCCTTGTGGACGCGCATGCGCGAGATAGCGAGCATGACCATCAGCGGCAATGCCACGGCACCCACGGTGATCTGCGAGAGGGCGACATCGGGGGCCTGGTAGAAGAAGAAGATCACCGCGGTGATCAGGCCGTAGAACGACAGGGTGATCACCTGCTCCGTGGTGTCGCGCGTGGTGACGACGCGGGCGCCGGCGACGGCCATCAGGAGCAACAGACCGGCGCCCACCCACATCATGCGCGGCCTCCTGACCGTACCGGCGGCTTCACGAACTCGACAGGATCGCCCGGGCGCGGCTCCCAGTGACCCAGTTGGCGTGTGCGAAAGGCGCGCGCGGTCGCGTGCGTCACGACAGAGTTCACGGCCAGCAGACACACGCAGATGAGCAACGTCTTCCAGGCCGTGTTGCTGTTGCCGGTTTCGACGAAGACGGCCACCGTGAGCAGGGTGGAACCAAGACACGCGGGCAGCGACAGGTAGTGCAGCGCCTGCAGCGGCTCGCGCATGCGCCACATGCCCAGGGCACCCAGCCAGCAGGTAATCACGACACCGCTGAGCAGAATCGCTTCGACGAGGAACTTCGCCTTCACAGGTGCTTCTCCAGAAAGCGGGCAAAGACCAGACCGCTGCCGAAGGACAACAACGCAAGCGTAACCGCAAGATCGATGAAGGGCAGACGGCCGAAGCCTACGGTAAAGAGCACAAGCGCGATAGTGATCAGGAGCCCGGTCATCTCCACCCCAACGAGCCGCTGTTCCGCGGGGCCACGCAGGCTCACAAACGCGCAGGGAATGAGCGCGGCGCATACGCCGGCACCCGCCATGAGCCACAGGTTCATGCCTGGGCTCCCAGGGCCCTGGCCAACTCGGGAACGTCGCTGCTCTTGATCTGGTGAAAGAGCATGTGGTTCTGGTGCGGATCGATGCCGATGACGATAAAGTTTGGCGCCGTGGTGGTGAAGGCGATGGCCAGGGCTTCACGTTCCACCGCGATGGGATCCCGCAGCCCGGCGCGAAAGCCGCAGACCCGGTACAGCGATTCAGCCGGTCTGCCCGCAAGGTCCTTGAACAAGAGCCAGGTGATCTCCCAGCAGCCGGATAGGATGTACCAGGGGATGCGCCAGCATTGAACGACATCCCGCCACCGAAGAGCAAACGGCAGCGTTTCAGAGCGGTAGACGAGCGCGCAAAAGGGAGTGCAAAGCGCGACCGCGACGGCGCCTACCAGCATCTCGTGCCCGTGGAGGCTGCCTACCAGGCCGATCCACGCCAGCGCGAGACCGAGGACTGTGACCGCGATCAGCAGCGCAGGACGGTCAAAGAGACCGCCGGGGTGCTCGTGTCCGGTACGCGCCATGGAGCCGCTCCGCCAGCGTAGTTGCTGGACCGGTGAGATGAGGGTTTGCTGCTTCGGGCTGTACGCGGAGGGACCGGCGCAGACACGGAACCTGCGTTGATGCGCGCCCGAGCCCTACTCGACGAGCTTACTCGACGGCAAGAGTCTCGCCGGCGAGCAACTGATGCGCGCCGCGCTGCTGGAGTGTGTCGGCGACCTTAGCGCTCAGCTCCAGGGCGGGCACTCCTTCGGGGGCCTTGTGCAGCACATGGAGGACGGCGTCTCCGTCCGGGGCGGCGACCATGGCATGGAGGTGCCAATGGTCATCCACGGCGTGGCAGAAGGCACCGAGCGGCAGGTTGCACCCGCCGCCTAGCGCGGCCAGCACGGCGCGTTCCGCGGAGGTAGCAAAGGCGGCATGCGCATCGTTCAAGGCGCGGATCGCATGCAACATGGCTTCGCGCACCTGGGGACCGGCGCCGTCGTAGACCGTGGGCTTGAGGGTGGGCTGCAGGACTTCGAGCGCGAGCGCGCCCTGGCCGGGTGCGGGACAGATCTCGTCCACAGAGAAGCGTTGGTGCACGTGTTCGGTGCGGCCCAGGCGATCGAGCCCGGCTGAGGCGAGCACCAGGGCATCGGCTTCCCCGGCAGCCCACTTGCGCAGTCGGCTATCAATATTGCCGCGCATGGGAACGAACTGGAGATCGGGGCGCAGGGCGAGCAGCATCGCCTGCCGTCGCGGGCTGGTGGTCGCCACGCGGGAGCCCATGGGCAGCATGTGCAGCCCCCAGAACTCTTCGCAGACAAAGGCGTCCCGAGCGTCGGCCCGGGCAGGAATGGCGGCCAGACTGAAGCGCGGGTCGAGCGTGGTCGGGAGGTCCTTCAGCGAGTGCACGGCGACGTCGATGCGGCCGTCGAGCAGCGCGTCCTCGATCTCCTTGATGAACACCCCTTTGGCATCAAGCGGCTTGCCATCGTCGAAGGTGGCCGGGGCGACAAAGGCGGGGTCCTGCATGCGGTCGCCGGTGGTGCGGATCACCTCGACGGCGACGCTGTGGCCGTGGCGACGGAGTTCTTCGGCGATGTGATTGGCTTGCCAAAGAGCGAGCTGCGAGCCGCGGGTGCCGAGGCGGATGGGTGCGGTGCTCATCGCTGATTAGGATACGACGCGGGCGGCGCGAGGCAGGTGGCGGCTGTGGATTCGGCTTGGAGGGCTCGCCATGCGTTCGATCCGCTTGCCTTGTCCGCTAGCGGAACCCTACTGTGCCTCGGAGTGCGAGCACGCGGAAGACGAACGCCCCGCCCTGCAGAGGCGAGGCGTGCCGAGAGCGGTGAAGGCTAAAAGACCTGGGAGTTTCCGTGTTCAGGCTTGGGATAGTTGCGGGCCGGGCTTTCGCTGGAGCTCTTGCGCGAGGCGGACTTGGTGGCCGCCTTCTTCCCTGCAGATTTCTTGGCCGGCGTCTTCTTCGCAGCGATCTTTTTTGCCGGTGCCTTCTTTGCGGCGGTCTTTCCGGCCGACTTCTTGCCCGCGGCTTTCTTGGCTCCCTTTTTGCCGGCGCTCTTGCGTAGTAGCTTCTTGCCTGCTGTGGACTCAGGGTCGGGGTAGGTCAGCTTGTTGAAGTCGCTCTTCTGGCCATCGGCGGTCTCTTCCTGGTAGGTAAGCTCCAGGCCGCTCTCATCGAACTTCTCGAAGAACTCCTCCCAGGAGATCTCCTCGATGGCATCGTCGTTGTGGTGAGGCGCTTTGGGGAAGAAGAGACGGAGAATGCCGGGGTCGTCGCCTTTTTCGGTCGACTTGACCGCGCCCGGCTTGCCTCCGCGCTCCTCCGCCCACCGGCGGATCTCGTCGTGATCCTGCGTTGTCTTTGCGAGTGCCATGATCCTGACCTTCTTGCAGAGAAGATATGTTGCCCTTCAGTGGCTTGGGATGGCAGATGATGCGGATGCGCTGTCCGGGGGTTGCACTCTTTTTTGTGCGGTGCTTTAGTCGGTGTCCTTCGCTGCCCCTCCGTCGCGCAGGGCAGCGATCTCCCGATGCAGCAGCTTGGCCGTCAGCGAGCGTGTCAGGGTGTCCACGGCGGCCTTCTGTGCGGGCGTGAGCGGCTCGGCCTGCAGGCGCGCCAGCGAGCGGGCGAGCTCGTTCTGGCGGGTAGCTTCGGCTTCGGCGAGCCGCTGTTTGATCGCCTCGGTGGCGGGCGTCTGGTTCAGGCGGTCGGCATACCGCGCGACCTCAAGCGAGATGATCTGCTCAGCAGCCTCGGCCTCGCGGTTGCGGCCGGCGCGGTTTTCCTGCGCGACCTGCTGGAGATCGTCGATGTCATACACAAAGCAGCCTTCGACCCTGTTGACCTCCGGGTCGACGTCCCGGGGAACCGCGATGTCGATGAAGAAGATCGGGCGGTTGCGGCGGCGGGCGAGCAGGGCGCGCGCGTCGGTCGGAGTAAACACCTGGCCGGCTCCTGTGGAGGTGATCACGATGTCAGCGCGATGGGCCTGCTCGTAGAGCTGCTCGAAGGGGATGACGCCGGTGGTGATCGCAGGGGTGCGCAGGGTGTCCGCGATCTTTTCAGCGCGGGTCTCGGTGCGGTTGGAGACCAGCAGGGTGTTGGCGCCCTGCTGAATCAGGTGCCGGGCCGCGAGGTCGCTCATCTTCCCTGCCCCGACCAGCAGCACGGTCTTGCCCTTGAGCGTGCCGAAGATCTTGCGAGCGAGGTCCGCGGCCACCGAGGCGACCGATACGGTGGCCGCCCCGATCTGGGTCTCGGTGCGGACGCGCTTGGCCACGGAGAAGGCCCGCTGCAGCAGGGGATCGAGGGTGGACTTCACCGCGCCGACCTCGCGCGCCACGGCGAAGCTCTGCTTCACCTGACCGAGGATCTGGGGCTCGCCGACGACCATGGAATCGAGCGAGCTGGCGACGCGAAAGAGATGGCGAACGGCGTCGCGCTCGCGGAACTGGTACAGGTGCGGCTCGACCTCAGCTGAGGAGAGATCAAGGAAGCGATGCAGGAAGCGCACCGGCGTGAGCAGCGGCGGCGCTGTGCCGAAGTCGCAGACCGTGAGCAGCTCCACGCGATTGCAGGTGGAAAGGATCATGGCCTCGCGGATGCCGGGCTCGTGCGCCAGGGTGCGGGTGGCCTCCGCAAGACGATCGGAAGGAATGGCGAGGCGTTCACGCACCGCGATGGGCGCGGTGGTGTGGTTCACGCCGACGAGCAAGAGGGCGTCGGCGAGGGTGTCGTGCGCGGTCGCGGGCGTCTGGATCATGGCGCCTTGAACCTGTGAACCACGGAGAGCTGGTTGGCGGCCCACACCGCCAGCACAAACAGAAACGCGAAGCTGGAAAGATACACCGCGCGACGGCCCCGCAGGCCGGAGTGTTTGCGAATGAAGATCATCACGCTGTAGGCAAACCACATCGCCAGCGAGAGCAGCACCTTGGGATCGGCGAAGAAGGTTGGGCCGACCGTCTGGAGAGCGACCACGGAGCCGATCAGCAGACCCGCGGTCATGCAGGGGAGGCCGAACAGCAGCGCGCGCAAGGCGATCTGGTCGGTGGTCTCCAGGGGCGGAAGCCAGCTCTTGCCCGAGCTCGCGGAGAGCAGTCGCTTTTGTTTGAGCCCGCGCTCCTGGATCAGGTACAGAAGGCTGGCCACAAGCGACACCAGAAGCGCGGCGTAGGCGGCGAGCAGCAGCGCCACATGCAGGAAGAGCCAGCCGGCGGGGAGGTCGGGGTAGGCGAGGCGCTCGGCGCCGGGATGGAAGGCCGGCGCAAGGCTGACCAGGGCGGCGAGCGGCAGAAGAAAGATGCCGAACGAGACGGTCTTGTAGCGAACCGCAAGGCTCAGAAAGGCAGCGGCGAGCAAAAGCCCAAGAAACGAGAGGGTCTCATGGGTATCGACCGGCAGGGCGTGATGCGCGGCGACCAGGGTTTCGATCAGCGCAACAAAGTGGAAGAAGACTCCGCCCAGCGCGGCAGGCATGGCGAGATAGCGCCAGCGCGGACGATTGTAGAGCGCGGCCGGCAGCACCGCGAGTGCGGCGACGGCGTACAACACAACCGCAACTCGGAGCCAAAGCAGGGGCATACAGAGAAGAACGCAATACGACCTACCGACCAGTGTATCGCTGCGAGATCCCCCGACCGCCGCGGGGCGCGCCGTTGCAGGCAAACCGTTTCGACCATGCGACCATGCGTTGCCCCGGACGTTTGGGTCCCGGGAACGTCGCAGACGCCGGTCACCAGCGGAGACGCTTTACCTTGAGCTGGTTGGGGGCCGCTCCTCGCGAAAGACCACCACGCCGTCCACAAACGCGCTCCAGGGCAGCGTCTGGTAGGCATGACGGAAGATCGCTCCCGGCGCCGTGCTCAACACCGCAAGCTGCGCTGGGCCGACATACACCGCGGCCGATCCGCTCGCCCG
The DNA here is from genome assembly GCA_964248055.1 of uncultured Acidobacteriaceae bacterium. Classification (GTDB taxonomy): domain Bacteria; phylum Acidobacteriota; class Terriglobia; order Terriglobales; family Acidobacteriaceae; genus Granulicella. Next base: position 12,726 of record CAXTWN010000016.1, read on the forward strand.
CAGGGCCTGCGCTTCCACGGACTCCAGGGGCGAAGGTGGCATGTCGTGGACGTCTCGCCTGCCCTGCCGGAACGAACCGTTCAGGGCCGAAAACCCCAGGGAGAAGGCCGCTGCGCCGTACGCCTGATGCACATACGAGCCGAAGTTTTTCCCGGTGTGATCGCCGGAGGTTGGGTCGCCCTGTTTGGCGATGTGAACCGTCGCTGCCCAGACGATCACCTTGTGCCGCCGGGGCTGCTGCTGCCGCAGCCACGCGAAGTCCTGGAACATCGAGCGGTCCCGGTCAGTAGTTTGTTCCGCTTCAGGACGGAAGTCCCGGTCGATCCATCTCTGGATCGCGGAAAGCATCTCCTGCCGCTCTCCTCTGCCCGCGCGATCGATCGCCTTGTCCACCGCGCTAGCGGCTTGCATGGCGGAAAGGCACGCGGTGATCTCCGAACGGTCCGCCTCGGCGTAGGGAGCCGCCTCGCTGTACTCGCTGAAGATACGGCGATGCAGCGCGAGGCTGCAGGCGGAGCGTTGCGGCGCGGGAAGGACGCCGCTCAGCTCCGTGATCATCTGTACATTGGCATAGTCCTGGCCCATCTGGCCCAACTGATCGTCCATGCCTCCCAGGGAAAGACGCCCGGCCTGCGCCCGCGCCAGCAGAAACTGGACAAGGGGCTGGAACTCCCGATCGGACCGCCACAGCCCTCCTACCGCGGCGAAGACATCGTCAGCGGTGACGGCCTGTCCGGTGCGGAGCCGTCGTGCGAGGTTCAGGAACTCGTAGTGGCTGGCTTCGAAGAAGACGCTGTCGAAGCCGCACTCGTTGACAAGCCGCTCTACCAGCGCCACCTTGAAGGCCTCGGTGTGGCCGTCGCCGTGGGTGGCACTCTCGCCCAGCATTGCCACGTCGCGAGAACACAGGTCGTGGGTGGCGGCGTCGAGCGCCTCCGCCTCCGCCGAGTCGGGAACCGCGGAGCCGGCCCCGCGCGCAAAGACAGTCCAGAGGAGAAGCAGCAGGATCTTGATGGAGTTCGTCAGCATGTGGCGATTCAGCGTCTCGCACCTCCGAACCTGTCCAACGTGGGGACGAGAGGACAAGATTGCCGGCGAGCTTGCTTTTTGGACCGTGGCGCTTCTGCCTAGCCCGCGGCCAGGCTCTGCTCGAGATAGGCCTTGAGGCGGCCTTCGATGAGACTTTCAGGCAGCAGAAAGGGCTTGTCCAGGATCGTGATCCGGAGCAGGCCGGCGGCGTGCTCGTATTTGGCCGTGATGCCGTCCTTGGAGAGCGTGCCGGTGGGACCGGTAAGCTGGATGCCGTTTTGCGCGAGGCGCCGGGTGGCCGTGGCGAACTGGTCGTCGGTCATGGGAACTTCGATCATGAGGTGAGTGTACGCGGGGTGGGCTGGCAGCTTCGGGTGTCGGGCGAGAGGGAGCGGCACTGAACTGCAAACGCGGAGGACGCGGCGTGCGCGGCGTTGACGCGGCGAGTTGCTCCCGGGGCGTGCCTGTGCATACAACCAAGGCTATTCGGGAAGGGCGATGGTGTTGAAGGCGTAGCTTTCTAGCGGTTTTCTGGTGTCTTGGGGCTCTTCCGCGTTGTACATCGTGTAACCCGCGGACTGCAGCAGATCGAAGGCGCCGTTGTCGCTCATCTCGCAGTGAATGCGGGGACGAACGTCGGTGAGTATCCGGCCGGCGCCGCGCAATACCGCCCCTTCCAGGCTTTCGACATCGATCTTGAGCACATCGGGCGGTGGGGGCGGCGTGTCCATCGCGAGCAGGCCATCCAGCGTGTGGCATATCGCCGTTTGCGTGGCGCGGATCCCGCCGATCTGCGAGTTGCCCGCCACCAGCGAGTTCGAGGCGCGGCCCCCGCCGGCGATGTTGAGGTGCACGATACCGGAGCGGTCCGAGATCGCCGCGGGCAGGACATCGACCCGAGCGTAGGCGGCGGGGAGCGAAGCCTGGGAGCGGTGCAGGAGATTGGCCAGAAACAGGTCAGGCTCCACCGCGATCACGCGCCCGCCGGGGCCGGCCACATGGGCCGCCGAGAAGGCGAACAGACCCACATTGGCGCCGACGTCCCACACCACGTCCCCCGGACGAACCAGCTCCTGAACCGAGTCGTACAGGGTAGGGTCGATGTGCTCGAGCGTGGGTTTCCAGTAGCGGAGCGAGGCGTCCGGCGAGACGAAGATGCGGGCCGCGCCGAAGCGCCGGGGTAGCCTGCGCCTGAGCACGACGCCACGGCTCAGGCGCTGAAGAAGTCTACGCATCCCGTCGATCATAGCGAACGCCTGCCTTTGCGACTGGCCCAAGGTTCCGCGGCGGATGCCCGCCTAAACGGAGACGACCGCGCACTCGGTAATCCAGAAGCCTTGCACCGAGTTTGGGACCGGAGACCCACAGGCGGAACACGGTATGCTGAGCTTTTCCGAACAAGCATGGCGGCTCCGCACAACTCCCCGACCCCACCCAGCTCCGAGGCGAGCCTGACCCCTGCCATGCGGCAATACCAGGGGGCGATGGAGGCGCACCCGGAGGCGCTGCTGTTCTTTCAGATGGGGGACTTTTACGAGCTGTTTTATGAGGACGCCGTGGTGGCGGCGCGCGAGCTGCAGCTGACGCTGACCTCCCGCGACAAGCACCGGGCAGTACCGATGTGCGGCGTGCCCTACCATGCGGGCGCGACGTACCTGCAACGGCTGCTGCGGCGTGGCTTCAAGGTGGCTCTTTGCGAGCAGATGGAGGATCCCAAGCTCGCGAAGACCGTGGTGCGGCGCGAGGTGACCCGCGTGCTGACGCCCGGGACGGCGCTGGACCAGGCACTGGACGCGGGCGAAAGCCAGTGGCTGGCGGCCGTGGCCACGGCGGGATCCGGGCCGGAGGGAAGCTGTGTGGGCGTGGCGTCGCTCGATCTGTCCACCGGCGAGATGCGGGCGACTGAGTTCGGCGGCGCGGGCGCGTGGGCGGCGGCGCTGGATGAGCTGGCCCGGATGCGACCCGCCGAGACGCTGTTTGCCCGAGGAGCGAACTTCGGAGGCGCCGGTGGGAAGAGGCACCCAACGCTGCAGGAAGGGGCGGCGAAGAACGACCCTGGCGTGTCCGCCCAGGAGACCTCCGAAGAGCCGGGCGCGCAGGTGGGAGGCGCGAAGACGGAGTTGGAGGATTGGGTCTTCGCCGAGGAGTATGCCGTGCCGCTGCTGCGGCAGGCGCTGCGGGTACACTCACTGGCCGGCATGGGGTTCGGCGGACATGCGGCGGCGGCGGTGGCCGCGGGCGCGATCGTGCACTACCTGCGCGCCACCAAGCAGGGGGCGCTGGAGCACCTGGACACCGTGCGCTTCTACGAGCGGCGGGGCTGCCTGGAGCTTGACGCGGTGAGCGTTCGCAACCTGGAGCTGGTGGAGCCGCTGTTCTCAGGCGAGGGCGTGGAGACCACCCTGCTGCACACGCTCGACGCCTGCTCGACGCCGATGGGAAAACGGCTGCTGCGGGCGCAGCTGCTGCGGCCCATGGTGCAGCTGGACGCCATTAACGCTCGGCTCCATGCAGTAGGTTTGGCGGCTGGGGACATCCGGCGCCGCGAAGGCGTGCGGCGGGCGATGGGGGGCGTTCTGGACCTGGAACGGCTACTCGGGCGGGTGGCGCTGGACTCCGCGGGGCCGCGTGAGGTGGTGGCGCTGAGCGCAACGCTGCGCTGCCTGCCCGGGCTGCGCGCCGCGGTGCAGGAGTTTGGTCAAGCGGGCCGATGGGGACAGCTGGCAGAGCTGGATGTGCTTGGGGATCTGCATGCGTTGATCACCAGCGCGCTGGTGGACGAGCCGCCCGCGGAAGAGGACCCCGCCGTGCTGGCGGAAACGTTCGACGAGGTGCTGCGCCTGCCCGGGCTCGGCATCCCGCGGTTCCGCTCCTGGCTGTTCAAGCACGACGTGGTGGAGGCCTGCACTGCG
>CAXTWN010000016.1:16676-23785 GCA_964248055.1 uncultured Acidobacteriaceae bacterium
GCTGGGGGACGAGCCGCCCGCCGCCCTGGGAGACGGCGGCGTGGGGCGGGCCGGGGTTGACCCGGAGCTGGATGAGCTGCGCGAGCTGGGTACCAACGGCCGGCAGCGCCTGGCAGCCATCGAGGAGCGCGAGCGGGAGCGAACCGGGATCGGCTCGCTGAAGGTGCGGTTCAACTCGGTGTTCGGCTACTACCTGGAGGTAACGCGGGCAAATCTGAAGGCGGTGCCCGCTGACTACGAGCGCAAGCAGACGCTGGTGAACGCCGAGCGCTTCACCACCCCGGAGCTCAAGGAGCTGGAGACAAAGATTCTCACCGCCCAGGAGCGGTCGGCGGAGATCGAGCGGCGGCTGTTTGCGGAGCTCCGGCGACAGCTGCTCTCTGAGGCCCCACGCGTGCGCGAGACGGCACGACTGGTCGCCGAGATCGACCTGCTGGCTTGCTTTGCGCACCTGGCGGCGATGCGCGGGTGGGTGCGCCCGGTAGTAGATGCCGGCACGGAGCTGGAGTTTGTTGCCGGGCGGCATCCCGTAGTGGAGCGTCGGCTGGAGGAGGCCGGCGCGGGGCGCTTTGTGCCGAACTCGTTGAGCCTCTGCGCGGGCAGCACCGAGGCAGACAGCCGGGCCGACAGCCCTTCCCTGCTGCTGATCACCGGCCCGAACATGGGCGGCAAAAGCACCTTCCTGCGCCAAGCGGCGCTGCTGACGATTATGGCGCAGTGCGGTTCGTTTGTGCCGGCTGAGCGCATGCGGCTGGGACTGGTGGACCGCATCTACACCCGGATTGGCGCGGCCGATAACGTGGCGCGCGGAAGGTCTACCTTCATGGTCGAGATGACGGAGACGGCGGCAATCCTGAACACCGCGACGGCCGCCTCCCTGGTGCTTCTCGACGAGATGGGACGCGGCACGGCGACCTACGATGGGCTTTCGCTGGCGTGGGCCACGGTGGAGCATCTGCACGACCGGGTAGGGGCGCGGACGCTGTTTGCGACCCACTACCACGAGTTGACGCTGCTGGCCGATCGGCTGGCGCGGCTGAAGAACGCCCGGGTCACGGTGCGCGAGCGCGACGGCGGCATCGTCTTCCTGCACACCGTGGAGGCGGGCGCGGCGAGCAAGAGCTACGGGATCGAGGTGGCGCGGCTGGCTGGTTTGCCGGTCGCCGTCATTGATCGTGCACGCGAGGTGTTGCGGGTGCATGAACGCGCCGAGGCGCAAGGCGTGCGAGAGGCCGCCCCTGGGCCCGCCGAACGTGCCCAACCCTTGCAGATGACCATGTTTACTCCGCTTTCGCAGAAAATCGTAGACCGCGTGGAATCGATTGACGTGGACGGGCTGACGCCGCGGGAGGCGCTGGCCCTCCTGGCCGAGTTGCAACGCGAACTGAAGGGCGGGGCGGCATGAGTGTCAAGCTCGCGGCAAAGACCTCCCGGACCAACATGCGGCGCCCGCCTGAGCCGAAGGCGATGATCGTTGCCGGGGTGATGAGCGGCACCTCGGCCGATGGAATCGATGTGGCGATCTGCCGCATCGCTCCCGGAACCGGCAAAGGCAGTCTGCCGAAGATCAAGGTGCTGGCGCACGAGGCCTTTCCGTACGCCGCGGAGGTCCGCGCCGCCGTGCTCGCCGCGATGAACGCCCAGCAGACCTCGGTGGCGGAGCTGGCGCAGCTCTCCTGGCGGCTCGGCGAGTTATACGCCGAGGCGGTCGAGGAGACCATCCGCGCGAGTGGAGAGCGGCCCACCCTGGTGGCACTCCACGGGCAGACCCTCTATCACCAGCCGGAGCCTGCGTCGTTTCTCGGGGCCGCCACGCGCTGCACCTGGCAGATTGGCGAGCCGGCGACGGTCGCGGAGCGTTTGCGCCTGCCCGTGGTGAGCGACCTCCGCACCGCGGATCTTGCGGCTGGCGGGCAGGGCGCGCCGCTGGTGCCGATGCTGGACCTGTGCCTCTTCCGGCACGCGACGCGGAACCGTATTCTGTTGAATCTGGGCGGGATCGCGAACCTGACGGCGCTGCCGGCCGGATGCGACGCCACCGGGGTGCTGGCCTTCGACACCGGACCGGCCAACATGGTGATCGACGCCTGCATGGAGCGCTTGTATGGGCGGGCCTTCGACTGCGGCGGCGGAACCGGGGCGCGCGGCACGGCGATCGAGCCGGTGTTGAAGGAGTTGATGGCCGATCCGTACCTCGCCGCCCCGCCGCCCAAGAGCTGCGGGCGCGAGCAGTTCGGTGTCGAGTTTGCGGCCCGATTAATCGAGCGCTGTGAGGCGGAGAGCGCGCGCAAGATCGACATCATTGCCACGGCCACGGCGTTCACGGCAGAGACGATTCTGGACGCGTACCGTCGCTTTGTGTGGCCGCATCTTGGCCAGCGCGCGCCGCTCGCGAAAGCGACGGAGGTCTTCGTCTCTGGCGGCGGTGCGCGCAACATGGCTTTGCTGCGGCGCCTGCGGGAAGCGCTGGAGCCGCTGTACGTCTCTGTGGCCACGACCGAGGACGCGGGCGCTGCCAGCGTAGGCGTTGAGGCGAAGGAGGCTGCGGCCTTCGCGCTGCTGGGGTGGCTGCGCTGGCACGGCCTGCCGGGCAACGTGCCGGCGGCGACCGGGGCTGCCAGGGCCGTGGTGCTGGGGCGCGTGTCGCATGCGTAACGTGGAGGCCGTGGCGTTACCTCGCCAAGCAGAGCTTCCCGCTTGTGTCTGCGAGGGGATCGGCGGTGATCGGGGCTCGCGGCGGAGTGAAGCGTGAGGCTGTCGGCTCCGGACGACATAGCGCTGTCAGCGCTCACGTTTTGTGCCGATCGGCCGATAAGAGAGACGATGCTGTTCTCGCTTGCGCTCGCGTTCCTCCTAGGAGTTTTCCTCCCCTTGGCCGGCTGCCGGGGAGCGGACGACCCGGCGGGTACGGTTCGCTTCCTGATCGAGAGCTCGCCCAACAACCTCGATCTGCGACAAGGAACGGATGCGCAATCCGAACGAATCGGGGCGCTGGTCTTCGACGCCCTGGTGCACAAGGACGAGCACTTCACGCTGCAGCCGTGGCTGGCGACTGCATGGGAGCGCCCGGACCCGCGTACGTGGGTGTTCCACCTGCGACCGGGCGTGCACTTTCACGACGGAAAACCGCTAACCGCGGAGGACGTTGCGTGGTCGATCCGGAGCATGACCAATGGGGCGCTGACAACCTCCAAGGGCGGTTCGTTCGCCCTGGTGACCTCGGTGCTGGCCCAAGGACCGCTGACCGTGGAGGTCCGCACGGCCGAGCCCGATCCGGAGCTTCTCTTCAACCTGAGCGACGGGCTCTTCGGCGTGGTTGAGAACGGTGCAGGTCGTGATGCGGGCTTGCAACCGGTGGGAACCGGGCCGTTCCGGTTCGTGGATCAGGTGCAGGACAAGGAAGTTGTGCTGGAACGCAACGCCGATTGGTGGGGCGGAGCCCCGAAGATTGAGCGCGTGCGGTTTGAGGTGGTGCCGGACAACATCTCCATGGCTCTGGAGCTCAAAAAGGGCTCGGCCGATGTGGAGAGCAACGCCATCACCCCGGACGAGGTGCACGCCCTTGCTGACGTGCGCCAACTGCGCACCTACGTACGGCCCGGAGCGGATGTGTACTATGCAAACTTCAACGTCCATGACCCTGCGTTGCAGGATGTGCGCGTGCGGCAGGCTGTCGCGTGTGCCCTGGACAAGCAGGCCCTGATCTCCGCCCTCTGGCGAGGGCATGCCGTGCCCGCGATCACCCTGCTGCCACCGGGCCACTGGGCTGCGGCGAGCCCCCCGGAGCTGCCGCAGTACCCTTACAATCCGGGGCGAGCGCGGGCGCTGCTCGATGCCGCCGGCTTGCGGCCCGATGCCAGGGGCGTCCGGCTCCGCTTTACGTTGAAGACCTCCACCGACGAGACCACGCGACTGCTGGCCCAGGTGTTGCAACAGCAGATGCGCGCCGTAGGGATCCAACTGGACCTGCGCAGCGCGGAGTTCGGAACCTTTTACGCCGATATCACGCGCGGAGCCTTCCAGATGTACATCCTGCGCTGGACGGGTTCGAACGAAGACCCGGACATCTTCCGTTACGCCTACGCCTCGGCCAGCTTTCCGCCACGCGGGGGAAATCGCGGGCGCTACAGCAACCCGCAGGTGGACGATCTGCTCCGGCGTGCAGCCGGCGAGACGACCGAAGAGGCGCGCCGGCAGGACGAAATCCAGCTGCAAGAGGTGCTCGCAACAGACCTGCCCAGCATTCCGCTCTGGTATCCGGACGTCGTGGTGGTGCACTCGGCGCGGTTAACCCACATGCAGCTGGACCCGGGCGGAAGCTTCGGTTTTCTGCGCTCGGCGGAGCTGGTTTCTGCAACGAATTCGCCACGCGCACTTTTGGCGATAACCGCACCCGGCGTGTTCTCCAGGAGGTGAAAGGACTAGCATAGAGGGGTTATGGCTACAAAGATCGCCCCCGAAACGAAGCCTTCCCGCAAGCCCGCTCAAGCCTCTGAAAACGGCGGCGATCCCAACCGGGAGGCGGTCTTCGACATCTTCCGGCGCTGGGGATTTCTGCAGGCTTCGCTTGATCCGCTAGGGCAGTTTCTGCCGCCTGAGCCCTTCCCGACGCCCGCGCCCGACGGGCCGGACTCGGTCGAAGCTCGCCGGTACTATTGCGGGACGATCGGTGTGGAGTTCATGCACATCGCTTCGCCTGAGAAGCGGGCCTGGATCCAGGAGCGCATGGAGCGAAGCTACACCGCGCCGGATCCGCGGCGGGTGCTCACCGGCCTGATCCGTGCCGATGTCTTTGAGCAGGTGATTCAACAGCGGTATCTCGGGACGAAGCGGTTCTCTCTCGAAGGCCTGACCGCGCTGATTCCCTTCCTCGATCAGCTGTTCACGACGGCTGCCGATGCGGGGGTGACGCGTTCGGTCTTCGCCATGAGCCACCGCGGACGGCTGAACGTGATGGTAAACACCGTTGGCCGTGAGTCGCACGAGATCTTTTCAAAGTTCGAGGACGTGGACCCGCGTTCCACGATGGGCGGCGGCGATGTGAAGTACCATATGGGCGCGACAGGGACGATCACGACGGCGAACGGCAAGACGGTTTCGCTGCACCTCGCCTCCAATCCGAGCCATTTGGAGGCCGTGGACCCGGTGGTCATGGGCCGGGCTCGGGCGCGGCAGGAGAGGGTCGGCGCCGAGGGTGAGAAGTGCATCTTGCCCATGATCCTCCACGGCGATGCAGCCTTTGCCGGGCAGGGCATCTGGGCGGAAACGCTGAATCTCGCGAGCATTCCCGGCTACAACGTCGGCGGCACCCTTCAGGTGGTGGTAAATAACCTGCTCGGCTTCACCGCCAATCCGGAGGAGTCCAACTCCTCTCGCTTTGCTACGGATCTGGCCAAGCGCCTGCCGATCCCGATCTTCCACGTCAACGCCGAGGATCCCGAGGCCGTGGTGCGTGTAGCGGAGATCGCGGCAAGCTATCGCCAGACCTTTGGCTCCGATGTGGTCGTCGACCTGATCGGCTATCGTCGCCACGGCCACTCCGAGGTGGACGATCCGACAGTGACGCAGCCGCGGCGCTACGCGAAGATCAAGGACCATCCGCCGCTCTTCAAGCTCTACGCGGAGAAGCTTGGGGTGGACGTCTCCGCGGAGGTTGCCGCGGTACAAAACGGGTTCTTCGAAGACCAGCGCCGGGCGGCGCAGCACGATGCCGGACACGCGTCGGGACACGAGCATCCGGGCGGGTTCGTCGTCAAGCGCATGCACGAGCTGCCGGCGTACTGGCATCCTTACTGCGGGGGGCCGCTTGCGCACGATGACCACCCGCGCACTGGACTGGATGCCACGGAGATTGGCGCTCTGACGGCGGCGCTCACGCGCTGGCCGGAGGGCTTCCATGTGCACCCTAAGGTCGTCAAGCTGCTGGAGCAGCGCCAGGAGATGGGCGCGGGCAAGCGGGCGATCGACTACGGCTTTGCGGAGCTGCTGGCCTATGCCTCGCTGCTGCAGGCGGGCACGCCGGTGCGGCTTACGGGGCAGGATTCGCAGCGCGGCACCTTCAATCAGCGGCACGCGGTGCTGATTGACACGGAGACGGAACAGCGCTGGTCTCCGCTCTCGCACCTGGCGCCGAACCAGGCCAAGTGGGAGGTGTACAACTCCATGCTCTCCGAGGCCGCGTGCCTTGGGTTCGAGTACGGCTTTGCCCGCGACTTTCCTGAGGCGCTGGTGCTCTGGGAGGCGCAGTTCGGGGACTTCGCAAACGGGGCACAGATCATCATCGACCAGTTCCTGGCCGCGGGCGAGGCGAAGTGGGGCCTGCTGTCCGGTCTGGTGTTGCTGCTGCCGCACGGGTACGAGGGCCAAGGGCCGGAACATTCTTCCGCACGCATGGAGCGGTACCTGCAGCTCGCCGCGCAGGACAACCTGCAGATCGCGCAACCCTCAACTGCGGCACAGTACTTCCATCTGCTGCGGCGGCAGGCGATGCGTCGCTGGCGGAAGCCGCTGGTGGTGTTCACGCCCAAATCAATGCTGCGGCACCCGGACGCGATGTCCACGGTAGCGGCTTTTGGTGCGGAGACGTTCCAGGCCGTGCTTCCGGATACCGCGGTGCAGCATCCGCGGCGGCTGCTGGTTTGTACCGGAAAGATCGGGCACAACCTGCGGGTGGAGCGGGCCAAGCGCAACATCAACGATGTTGCCATTCTCTTCGTCGATCAGCTGTATCCGTGGCCGGAGCGGGAGCTCGCTGCGGCGCTCGACAGATTTCCTGGGGCAAAGGAGATCGTTTGGGTACAGGAGGAGCCGGCGAACATGGGCGCGCTGTCGTTTGTGATGCCGCGCCTACGGCAACTTGCGCATGACCGGCCAGTCACCTCCGTGAAACGCACGGCCTCCGCGAGCCCGGCAACCGGGTCGGCGAAGGCTCATGAACTGGAAGAGAAGACCCTGATCAATCTAGCGCTGGGACACTAGATCGCAGCGGAAGACTTCGTTGCCACTGGTTTCGTGCACCGAAGAGCAGAGCTGGTAAGCAGTCGGGGGGGGGGGGGGGGGCGCCCCCCCCCCCCCCGCCCCCCCGCCCCCCCCCCCGCGCCCCCCGGTTA
>CAXTWN010000016.1:23795-35016 GCA_964248055.1 uncultured Acidobacteriaceae bacterium
GGTGAGGGTGACTCAAGGCCACCCTCACCACGTCTCAGCCACGCGCCAGAACGTGCCGTTAGTTGCGGCGGGAGCGCACCGTTTCGGTCGCCTGGGCTACCGCGCTGGGTGGGACCGGCGGAAGCTCAAGATCGTCTGCTGGCTTGAGACCCAACTTCCTGCGCAGATCGCCGTCGACTCGGGCGAAGATGTCCTTGTTGTCTTTGAGGAAGTTACGAACGTTTTCGCGACCCTGGCCGATCCGCTCGCCGGAGTAGCTGTACCACGCACCGGACTTTTCGACGATATTGTTGAGGACGGCGAGATCGAGCACGTCGCCCTCACGGGAGATGCCCTCCCCGTAGAGAATGTCGAACTCGGCGTCGCGGAAGGGCGCGGCGACCTTGTTTTTCACCACCTTGACTTTGGTGCGGGAGCCGACGACCACATCGCCGTCCTTGACGGCGCCAATGCGGCGGATGTCCACGCGAACGGAGGAGTAGAACTTGAGCGCACGGCCGCCCGTGGTGGTTTCCGGATTGCCGAACATGACGCCAATCTTCTCGCGAATCTGATTGATGAAGATGAGGCAGGTGCGCGACTTGGAGACCGTGCCGGTGAGCTTGCGGAGAGCCTGGGACATGAGGCGAGCCTGCAGACCCACGTGCGAATCGCCCATTTCGCCATCGAGTTCGGCCTTGGGAACAAGCGCCGCGACGGAGTCGACGACCAGAACGTCAATGGCACCGGACTTTACGAGCGCCTCGGTAATCTCGAGCGCCTGTTCGCCATAGTCGGGCTGCGAGATGAGCAAATTGTCCGTATCCACACCGAGCTTTTTAGCATAGGCAGGATCGAGCGCGTGCTCGGCATCTACAAAGGCCGCCAGGCCACCCTGGCGCTGCGCCTCCGCGATGATCTGCAACGTAATGGTAGTCTTACCGGAGCTTTCCGGTCCGAAGATCTCGATGACCCGACCGCGGGGCACACCGCCGACGCCGAGCGCGGCGTCGAAGGAGATCGATCCCGTGCCGATGACGGCGATCGGCCCGACGGCCTCCTTGGCGCCAAGCCGCATGACCGAGCCCTTGCCGAACTGCTTGTCCAACTGCGAAAGGGCGGCCTCAATGGCTCTGTTGCGATCTTCTGCCAAGATGTGTCTCCTGATGGGGTACAGCTGATGCCTGAGCATAGCACCGAAGATTCCAAAAAGGCAAAGGAAAGGCGAAGAGATCTGTGCCACTTTCGGGTAGGCTGAAGCCGTGCGGAGCTACCGTTTTCTTGACGCGCTGACCACGGCGTTTGTGGTGGTTCTGCTGGTCTCGAACCTGCTGGCGCAGAAGATCGTCCAGTTTGGCCCGATCCACACCTCGGGCGCCATGGTGCTCTTCCCCATCACCTACATCTTTGGAGACATTTTCACGGAGGTGTACGGCTACGGAGCGTCGCGCCGCGCCATCTGGCTTGGCTTCTTCGGCACGGCTCTGCTGTATGCCGTCTCGGCGCTGGTGATCGCCATGCCCTCTGACCCGGCGTGGCACGGCCAGGCGGCGTTCGTTACGGTGTTCGGGTTTCTTCCGCGCATTCTTGTGGCGAGCCTGGTCGCGTTTTGGGCGGGCGAGTTCGCAAACTCCTACACGCTGGCGCGCATGAAGCTGAAGACGCAGGGCCGCTGGCTGTGGACGCGCACGGTGGGATCCACGGTAGTGGGGCAGGCAGTGGATACGACCCTGGTCATCACGCTCACGTTCGCGGGAAGACTGCCGGTGCACACGCTCCTGACGATCATCTGGCAGGGGTATCTGCTGAAGGTGGCCTATGAAGTGCTTGCGACGCCGCTGACGTACCTGGTGGTGAACGCGCTGAAACGGTTAGAACACGCGGATGCATTCGATGTGGAGACGAGCTTCAGTCCGTTCCGGTGGGCGATGCGGCCGGCGGATAGATCGAAAGCAGATCCCCTGCGGGGATGACAACTCCGATTGCGGATCAGCCCGTTAGAAGGACGACCCAGTAGAAGAGGTGGTCACCGCTTGAGCAGGTCGATGGGTTCGCGGACGTCCTGGATGCGGTAGAACTGCGCCAGCGAGGGGTGGCGGGCGGCGACGGCCTTGTACATCGCCCACGCGACCAGCCGGTAGCTGTAGTGGCCGGCGATGCCGGAGCGTAGCTCGGAGATATACAGGGCCTCGGCGAAGTCCATCTTGAACATGGCGCGGCAACGCGTGCCGAGCGGCAGCAGGTACTGCGCGTTCTCGGCGGCTTCGGGCTCGCCGCTGTTGCGGAGACGCTCGTAGGCGGCGAAGGCCGCGGTCATGGCATCCCGATACAGGCCGTCGAGCCCGGCTTCGGCCAGGGTAGGCTGGCCGGGGCAGACGGGCTCCTCATAGCCGTGGTGGCCGCTGAACTGCTGGATGAGCTGGACGCAGCGGCGGTGGCGATGCATGTCGCGGAAGCCCCCGATATCCATGAGGATGTCGAAGCGGAAGCCGTCGCCGCTTTTGAAGCCGCGCAGCAGCTCGTCGTGACGGCCGCGGTGGCGTACGCCCAGGCCGATGATCTCGTTGCGGCGCGCCTCGGGCAGCGCAGCTACGGCTCCGCGGAGCTGGCGGTAGGAGTAGTGGCAGTGCGGGTAGAGGAGCGAGGTGGCGATCTCGACCTCGAGATCCTCGTCGTCGTCCAGCAGATCCACAAGCGGGGCCGGGTAGATGGGAGCGTCGCCCATCAGCTCGCGGGCGGCCTGGTCGAGCTCGGTGCAGCTGCGCTGGAGGTAGGTGTTGGCCTCAGCGTATTTCACCAGCGTGGGCGCGGTACGAACCTCGGGCAGCAGGCCGTTGAGCAGGGCGGCGGCGGCCTGAGGATCGGCCTCGCCCTCCCCGGCGAGCTCTTCAAGACGTTCGCGCTGCACGTTCCAGGAGGGCGCACGAGCGGCTTCGCGGAGCTTGTGGCCGAGTTCGCGGATCTCGGCAAAGGGGCTGGAGAGCAGGCGGGCGATCTGCGTCTCCAGGGTGCGGGCGTTGACGATCTGGCCCAGCGAGGTGTTGGTGGCGAGTGGCAGAAGATAGCGCGCCACGTCGAACGCACGGGCCTTGAGGGTACGTTCGTAGCTCTCCGGCTTCATCGCCTCGGGGCGCGGGACAGAGCGCTTGAGGGCCTCGGTCATGCCCGTGCTCAGCTGCTCATAGGCGGTAAAGAGGGCTTCGACGGCGGCGTGATAGCCGGCGCGCGTCGGCGCGCTGAGGGCGGGCGTATACCAGCCGGAGCGGCGGAAGTTCTGGTAACGGGTGGAGCGCTCCTGGCCGTCCCAGCGGGTCTCGTCGACCAGGGCGATGGCGGCGAGCAGACTGAGGCGCTCGATCGCCATGGGGATGTGGGCCAGATCGGCGATGGAGCGATGACCGTATTGGAAGTAGAAGGTGTCGAGAAACTGCTCGGCGCGCTGGGTGCTGATCTCCGCCAGGGACTCGCGCAGGGTGAGCGCGGAGCGCGAGTATTTGGCCATGGCGTAGGCCAGGACCTCGGGTTCGGCGCCGTGGATGGCGTAGACGTCCGTGCCGGGCAGGGTAGGATGTGTGGTGACGGGCGGCGGCGGAGGCGGCGTGTTCTCCGGAACGTCAGGGGCCAGAACAGGGGCATCGTCGGAGACAAGCGGACGCATAGACCCCCTGAGTATAGCGGGACCCCGTTCTGCAAAACTGTCCCCTATACTGCGCATTGCACCCGCACCGAAGGAGACCCGAACGCATGCCTGGTCCGGAAACGCGCACCGCTCTCGTCACCGGCGCCTCCCAGGGTATTGGCCGCGCCATCGCCCGCGCCCTCGCTGGGGCCGGCCATCAGGTCGCGCTCGCCGCGCGCAATGAGGCGAAGCTGGCTGAGGTGAAGGCCGAGATCGAGGCGGCAGGCGGCGTAGCAGAGAGCTTTGTGTTGGATGTGGCCTCTGAAGAGTCGATCAAGGCCGGAGCCAAGGCCGTCCTTGGGCGGTTCGGGACGGTGCACATCCTGGTGAACAACGCGGGCATCACCCGCGACACGCTGGTGCTTCGCATGAAGCCCGCGGACTTTGAGGACGTGCTGCGCTCCAACCTGACCGGGGCGTTTCTGCTGACCCAGGCGGTGCTGCCGCCGATGATGAAGGCGCGCTGGGGCCGGGTGTTGAACATCACCTCCGTGGTGGGCGAGACCGGCGCCGCGGGCCAGGCGAACTATGCGGCGTCGAAGGCCGGGATGATCGGGCTGACCAAGTCGCTGGCGCGGGAGTTTGCGTCGCGCGGCATCACCGTGAACGCGATTGCGCCGGGATTTATCCAGACGCCCATGACCGACGCGCTGACGGAGGAGCAGAGGGCCGGTATCCTGGCTCAGATTCCGCTGGCGCGGTATGGGACGGTCGAGGACGTGGCCGCCGCCGCGCTCTTTCTCACCTCCGAGGCGGGCGGCTATATCACGGGGCATACCCTGGATGTAAACGGCGGGATGTACATGGGTTGATTCACGATCCCGGAATGGAACTCCTCCGGCATTTGCCGGCTTTTCTGCGTGTATCTCGCGGGAACGTAGGAGTCTGCCGGACGCAAGAATCTGGGCTGGTACGAACTTTCTCGGCGGGATGCAAATTCGCTCTTGCGAGTGGCTCGCGGGGTGTTTACTCTCCGGTCAATGGCAAACATGCATGCAGCTCTGCCGCCTTCTTTAGCTGCGCCGCCGCAGCCGACCCCGATCAACATCGGGATGACGATTCGTGAGTTTCGTCTTCAGCGCGGCATGTCGCAGGGCGACATAGAGAAGCGCACGGGCCTGCTGCGCTGTTACCTGTCGCGCGTGGAAAATGGGCACACGGTGCCCTCGCTGGAGACGCTGCAGAAGATCGCGGGCGCGCTGGAACTGCCGTTGAGCCAGTTCTTCGCCGACGATCCGGTGCGGGATATGCCCGGCCTGAGCCTGACCGAGCCTGAGATCCACTTCCTGACCGAGGTGCAGCGCTACGCCGCGGGTCTCGGCGACGGGGACCGGCGACTGCTGCTGGCGATGGTGAGGAAGTTCGCGGCGACGGCGGTTGGCACGGGAGACTGAGGCAGACTTCTTCACGCGCTCGGCAAGCAAGCACCAGGTGAGTACTAGCGAACCCCCAACGCGTAGCCGAGCAGGCAGAGCAGAAGCGCAGCCATCGCGAAGACGAAGACCTGACGGTGGCGATAGCTGGAGCGGCCGGAGGTCATGCGCGGAAAGAGCGGCAGGCCCAGCGCCAATCCGCACAGAAAACCGCCGATGTGGGCGCTGTTGTCGATGTGGGGCAGCAGGTCCGGGCTAAGGTGCATGCGCTGCAGGTACGCGGGCGAGAAAGCCGGGAGAGCCCCGGGCGCGATGCCGATGGCGAGATTGGCCAGGGCGAAGAAGATGACCTGGCGGCGCAGGCTGCGCAGTTCGTCCCAGGGCAGCGCGAGCTTGCGGTTGGAGAGCAGCACGATCAGGATGCCGGCGATGCCGAAGATGGCCCCCGAGGCCCCGGCGACCACGACCTCCTGCCGCGTAAAGGTGCTGAGGGCAAAGGACTGGAGCATGCCCGCGGCGCCGGTGAGCAGATAGACCGCCACCAGGCCCGGGCGCCCCAGCAGCGGCTCGCCGAAGATCCCCAGGTTCCACAGGCACCACATGTTCAGGGCCAGGTGCAGAAGGGTGACATGGACGAAGGTGGAAGTGAGCAGGCGCCACCATTGCCCCTGCACCACAGCCTCCGGCACACTGCTGCCGAAGAAGACCAGCACATTGGGATCAAAGGGCGCGGTGAGAATCGAGGCGTAGTCGTGATGGCGCAGCAGGGCGGGCACCGGACCGAAACGGAACATCAGCGCGTAGACCGCGAGGTTGAGCCCGATCAGAAGATAGGTGGCCGGGTAGGCCAGAAGGGACGGGGGATGGGCGCGACGGCGCGCCGCCCGGTCTGCCTGCGGGATGAGTTCGCCCTGCGGCGAAAGCACGGGGGCGGAGGCAAGCAGGGACGCGGTCGAGAGTGCTGCAGGTTCCATGACGAAGACCGCCGGAAAGGGCTCGACGCAGCGGGTACAGCTAGTTTACGCGGCCTGCTTATCCAGGTGGTCCGCGCTGCTCTCAGGCAGCTTGTGCGCCGGCGCAACGTGCTCGCGGAATATCCCGGAGACCATCAGGGGAACCGGCGTTGCGATGGTTACCAGAACGAGCAGCAGCATGGAGACGAACACCCCCAGCAGGGCGACGGCCTGCAGGCTGATCGTGATGCTGGCCGGGATGTGCGCGTGGATCAGGGTAGCCTCAGGCAGCAGCCGCACATGGAGCATGGTGAGGTGGCTGAAGGTGCGGAGGCGGTGCAAGACCACGGCGGCCAGCAGAAACGCCACCAGCGAAAGGGTAGTCGCGGCGAACAGCAGCATGTCCACCGTGCGATGGAGGCGCTGCCGCCGGTGGCAGTGCACGCACTGGTCGAGGTGCTTGTCGTAGTCTCCACGCAGATGGGCCGGAATCCCGGACAGATCGTAGCGCCAGCCGGAGAGGATGGCGCCGACGACGTGGTCGGTGCAGACCGGGTGACGCGGCAGGCCGGATTGCAGGGGGTAAGTCGCCATCAGCTTCGGTACGTACCTCTGATTCTACCCTCTAGGATGCGGAAGTCTCCCTGGGGATTCGAGCTTCTCCGCGGGAGTGTCGATGGTCTAAAGCCGGATAGGCTGCAGCGGCGCGTCCTGGCCGGCCAGCACGATGCGGTTGCCAAGCAGCGAAAGCCGGTCGCCGATGGCCTGCTCGGCGGCCATGCGGGCCAGGTCGGGCAGGTTGTTCTGCTCGGACAGGTGCCCCAGAACGATGGTGTGCGCGCCGCCGTCGTAGTCGCGGGTGAGGAACTCCGCCGCGGCCGCGTTGGAAAGGTGGCCCACCCGGGAGAGCACGCGCTGCTTGACCGACCAGGGGTACGGGCCGTCCTTCAGCATCTCGAGATCGTGGTTGGACTCAAGCAGCAGAACGTCGACCTCGCGCAGCGCGAGCTTGACGTTGGGCGGCACATAGCCCAGATCGGTGACCACGGCCATGCGCAGCGACTCGGTGCGGGCATGGAAGACAAAGCCGCAGGGGTCGGCGGCGTCGTGCGGGATGGTGAAGGGATTGATGTCGATCTCGCCAATGGAGAAGCGCTGGCCGGCCCGGAAGTACTCCACCGCGGGCAAAAAGGTGGGATCGGCCTTGGCCACGGCCCTGATCTCCTCGGGCTCGCAGGGCTCCGGTTCGAGAGCGGAGCTCGGGCTCGGGTCCGAGAAGGCCTCCATCAGCGCGTCCAGGCTCTCCTGGTCGGTCGCGGCGTCGAGGGTGGGAAGGGAGAACCCCTCGTCCTCGCCGCTCTGTGCGGCTAGGGCCACAGCCGCGCCGGCGGCCGGCTTCCCTGCCTGGCGATTTCCTGCCTCACGACTTCCTGCCTCGCGCGGGCGCAGAAGATGCGCGGGAAGATGGTTCCCGCGAGAGTTCGTGGCAGCGGTCTCGGCCGGGAGCGGGTCGCCGGCGCGCTCGACGCGTTCGCGCTGCAGGTTCGCCAGCCACTGGGCGTAGGTCAGGGTCCGGCGCGGGGTGAGCATGCGCACCCAGGCACGATGCGTCGCTTCGGTGAAGAAGACGGGGATGCCGAGCCTGCGCGCCAGCACGCTCAGGCCCGCGACGTGGTCCAGATGCTCATGGGTGATGAGAATGGCGGTCAGCCGGGCGGGGTCCTCGCCGGTCTCGGCCATGCGGCGCAGCAACTCGCGGCAGGAGAGGCCCGCGTCCACCAGCAGGCTGGTCGCGCCGGCCGAGATGATCGTCGCGTTGCCCTTGGAGCCCGAGGCTAACACGGTCATCCGCACAGGTTTCAGCATACGCCCAAACCCCGGGGAAAAGCCGGACAGACCCGAAGGCAGCGGCTCACTGTCCCAAAGTCGGACAGAGCGGGCTAGGGTTGGGGACGAAGCGGCGCGAGGAAGTTGACCACGGTGCGCATGACCACCTCATTGCGCTGATTGAAGACCGTAGTGCGGGACTTCACGACGCCGAAGCTCGGCCGCGACTGCGACAGCCGTGCGGAGAGGATCTCGGCCTCGGTGCGCAGGGTATCGCCGGGGCGGACGGGATAGGTCCAGCGCATCTCTTCCACGCCCGCGCCGATGATGCCGCCGGCGATGTGGAGCGATTCGACCCGCAGGCGCATGACGATGGCGGCGGTGAGCCAGCCGGAGGCGGCCAGCCCCTTGAAGAAGGAACTTTCGCCGGCGGCTTCGTCGAGGTGAAACGGCTGCGGGTCGTACCGTTCTGCGAACTCCTTGATCTCTTCGGCGGTGACGCGGTAGCTGCGTTCGGAGTTGAAGCGCATCCCCGGGCGCAGGTCTTCAAAGTAAAGCTCAGTGGGCACACC
This sequence comes from uncultured Acidobacteriaceae bacterium, assembly GCA_964248055.1. Taxonomy (GTDB): domain Bacteria; phylum Acidobacteriota; class Terriglobia; order Terriglobales; family Acidobacteriaceae; genus Granulicella. Next base: position 32,179 of record CAXTWN010000016.1, read on the forward strand.
CGCTCCTTGGCTGCCAGACCTTCTCTCCGTTGGCGGCTCGTGTACCCGAGTGTACCCGCAAAGCCGGACGCCGGGCGCGGTTCCCGGGTGCGCCGGGGCGGACCGAACAGGTACCCTGTTGGCATGAACGCCTTGCCCCTCGCCCTGTTCACGGCTGCCGCCGCCGCTCTGCCTGCCTGCGCCCAACAGCCCACGCCTTCGCAGGCGCCGATGGGCGGCGCGATGCACCACGAGCACGCCCCGGCCCAGCCCTCGACGGCGCTGACCGTGCAGGCGGGGAACCGCAAGGTGACGCTCTCGGTCGCGGATCTCCAGGCCATGCCGCAGACCACCGTATCGGTGTTCAACGGGCACACGCAGCAGAACGAGAGCTACACCGGCCCGCTGGTCAGCGAGGTGCTGGCCAGGGCCGGCGTAACGCTGAGCGAGGCCACCCAGCACGCGGTGCTGGACAGCTATGTGCTGGCAGCCGGTACGGACGGCTACTTCGTCGTGTTCTCCGGCGCCGAGTTGCAGCCGGGGCTGCACAAGGCGCAGGCCATCGTCGCGATCGCTGCGGCAGGCCAGCCGCTGGCGCGCTCGGGGGCCTTTCAGCTGATCGACGGCGCGGAGGTAAAGCCGGCGCGTTGGGTCCGCAACCTCAGCGCGCTGACGGTCGTTCCGGTCGCGGGAGCACGGTGATGCGGCTCACTCCGAGGAAGAGCGAGAACGGGCCTACCGCGCCTGCTCGGTAGCGCGCCTGCTCTGTAGCGCGCCTGCTGTTTAGACGGTCTCGCGCCCTTTCAGCCGGTCATACACATACACGTCGCTGGTCGTGCCCATGGACTCGTTGTACAGCGACATCTGCCCGATCGCCTCTTTGAACTCCTGCTCGAATTTGTGCAGGCAGCGCAGGTGCTCGGCGGTCGCCGGGATCTGCAGCTTCGCGGTGCCCAGGAACTTCTGGTAGCCCTTGTCCACCAGCCGCGAGATCTCACCGCCCAGCACCCAGCCCGGGCGGGAGAACACCCGGACCGGCGCGCCCTTCAGCTCGCTTGGGGCGATCTCCGCCGCGCAGCCGTACTTCAAGACCCGACGCGCGCCCGCCACACCGTTTGCACCGCCGGTGGCCGGTGACACATCGAATCTCTCGTTACCGAGGGTGGACAGCACCTGGTCAAACGTAAGGGTCTGCTTCTCTGGATGAATTCTCTGGCGCATGAGGTTTCAGGGCTCCGGCACCGGCATCTGCGCCCGGATCCGAAGACCCTGGGGCCGCAAACGCTGGGCTACACTCGCATCTAAACTGTCGCACACTGCCGCGCCCCCTTCAATGCACCCCAGACGAGGACGCCGGCCGGAAGGATCAGATCATGACGGACGCCGCCACCTCCCCGTTCGCAAAAACCTCCTTCGCGAAGACCTCCGCAGGCACCTCCGCCCGGTTGGGCACCGCCCTTTTGGACCGCGTCGGCAACACCCCGCTCGTTCGGCTCGATCGCCTCACCGCGCATCTGCCCGGCAACATCCAGCTTCTCGGCAAAGCCGAGTGGGCGAACCCCGGCGGCAGCGTGAAGGACCGCGCCGCCTCCGCCATCGTCGCGGACGCCCAGCGCAAGGGCCAACTGGGCCCGGGCAAGGTTCTTCTCGACGCCACTAGCGGCAATACCGGCATCGCCTACGCCATGCTTGGCGCCGCGCAGGGCTTCCCCGTCACGCTCTGCATGCCCTCCAACGTCAGCCCGGAGCGCAAACACATCCTCGCCGCGTACGGCGCCGAGATCATCTACACCAAGCCCGACGAGGGCTCCGACGGCGCCATCCGCATGGCTCGCAAGCTCGCCGCCGAGCACCCGGACCGCTACTTCTACGCCAATCAGTACGGCAACGACAATAACTGGCGCTCCCACTACTACGGCACCGCCAACGAGATCTGGGAGCAGACCGCCGGGCGCATCACCCACTTCGTCGCCGGTCTCGGCACCAGCGGCACCTTTATGGGCGCCACCCGCCGCCTCCGCGAGCTCAACCCCGCCATCCACTGCTACTCCATGCAGCCCGACTCGCCCTTCAACGGCCTCGAAGGCCTCAAGCACATGCCCACCGCCATCGTGCCGCCCATCTACGACGAGCACCTCGCCGAGCGCAACATCGAGATGCCCACCGAGCGCGCCTACGCCATGTGCAAACGCCTGGCCAAAACGCAGGGCCTGCTCGTCGGCATCTCCGCCGCCGCCGCCGTTGCCGCTTCGCTCGACGTAGCCGAAGAAGAAGCCCGCGCCGGCCGCGAAGCCGTCATCGTCACCATCCTGTGCGACAGCGCCGACAAATACCTGAGCGAACGCTTCTGGACAGAACCCACCCCGGAAGCCGCCGCCGCCGATGCCATCGACAGCGAGGTTTTTGCCGGCCAGAACGCCTGAGACCGCCCCTCCCTTCCCTCGCTGCCTCTCTCAAGCTTGTCATCCTGAGCACATCGGGGTCCCCGGCGAGCGAGCTCGCTGGGGTGGAAGCGAAGGACCTGCTTTTCTTTAGAAATGGCGAGCGGCTCTAGATCGCCCCCTCAATCCATGACCCTGACCATCCCTAAAAAGCTCTACAACGAACTACGCGCCCACGGCGAGGAGACCTACCCGCACGAGTGCTGCGGCATCCTCCTCGGCCGCGCCGAAGCCGACACCCTCCGGGTCGCGAAACTGGTCCGCGCCGGCAATACCCGCACTGACAGCGCCCACAATCGCTATCACATTGACCCCCGCGAACTGATCGCCGCCGGCCGCGAGGCCCGCAAGCTTTCCCTCGATATCGTCGGCTTCTACCACTCCCACCCCGACCACCCCGCGCAGTGGTCGCAGACCG
>CAXTWN010000017.1:0-15057 GCA_964248055.1 uncultured Acidobacteriaceae bacterium
AGCCTGGGGCAGGGTGTGCTTTGGCAGGGCGCCGGGTGGGTGTCGCTGACCGACAACAACCATGGGAACTCGCCGGACGCGAGCCCGGGTGCGTGGGCGATGTTCGCGGCTCAGGGTGCAATGGGGGTCACGGGCGCGACCGGGGTCGGGCTCACCGGGGCTACGGGCGCTCCTGGGGCGATTGGCGCTACGGGGAGCGTAGGCGCTGTAGGACCGACAGGGGCAACTGGACCGACCGGGGTGAACTTCGTCGGTATCTACTCCGCCGTGAACTCCTACAATCTCGGCGATGCGGTCAGCTACGCCGGCAACAGCTATGTGTCGCTGGTCGCCAGCAACCACGGACAGACGCCCAGTGCCTCGCCCACATACTGGGCTGTGCTGGCAGCCCAAGGGCCGGCAGGGCCGCAGGGACCGTCGGGGGTCGTAGGCAACACGGGGCCAGCTGGGTTCACGGGACCGCAGGGGGTCGCAGGACCCTCCGGGGCGACCGGAGCCACAGGGCCGGCCGGTGCGGTCGGGATCAACTTTCGTGGCACCTGGGTCCAGAACGCGAACTACCTCGTGAACGATGGGGTGACGTTTGCGGGGTCGAGCTATATCGCGCTCAGCCAGAACTCCGGGCAGGAGCCGGACCAGTCGCCCCAGATGTGGGCTGTTCTGGCCCAGAGCGGCGCGTCGGGGGTGGCCGGAGCCACCGGACAGACAGGTGCCGCGGCGACCGTCGCGATCGGAACGGTGACCACGCTCGCGGCGGGGTCGCAGGCCACCGTAACGAACGTCGGCACGAACTCTGCCGCGGTGCTGAACTTCGGGATACCGCAGGGCACGGCCGGCTCCGGCTCAAGCGGCGGCGAAAGCACCGCGGTGGGAGCAGGGCCCATGGTCACGGCGATGTACCATCCTGTGGACTTCCACAGCCTGTACTACTCGGTGAACACCGGTGGCTACAGCGCGACGGAAGCTCCCGCTGTGCTGGCCTGGATGCCGCGCGCCTGTACGCTGAAGCGCCTGGATGTGTTTTCGCAGCAAGGAAATACGATCACCGTCACGTTACGGGCCGGGACGCCGGGTGCGATGGCGAACACGAGCTTCGTTTGTCCGACCGGCACCGGCTCAAGCTGTACCGTGAACGGTAGCTTCGGGATCAACGCGGGAGAGTTTCTTGACCTTTACATCACCGGAGCATCCTCGAGTACCGCGGCGGTGTGGACCGCAGTGGAGTGCGATCTGTCACAATAGCTCGGCCAGCGAGCGGACGCCGCTTAGGCTCGGAGCGCAGCCGTTTCGGGGATGTGGTTAGCGGCAAACCTCACGAAACGCGATACGGCGAGGTCAGTCGACGGGAAGCGAACGATGTAACTCGCCGGTAAGCTCCAGGAAGACCGTCACCGCTACCGGACCGTCCTCATCAAGAAGCACCTCCAGGCGGCGAGCGATCTCCGTCCCCTGGTTGTACCCAAACATGCCCAGCGAGCCGGCGAGCTTGTGGGAGATCTCTAGAGCGTCTCTGCGTGCGGACGTGGAGAGCACACCGTCACTGGACTGATCCGCGGCGGCCTGCAGTCGCGCGAGGCGCTCGCGCAACAGAGGTAGGTTGCGGCGCCAGACGGACGCCAGCAGTTGCTGCTGGCCTTCGGTCGTAAGCGCGTGCAGAGAGGCAGACATGGGCTTAGCCTAGTCGAGCCGAAGTTTTTAGAAGATAGTTCTTTCGCAGTATACGCGAGGTGGTCTGTGTGGTGAAACGGGTCAGTTCCATCCGAGGGCCTGGGACATCTGGTCCGCCAGTGTGAGTGGATCAAAGGGTTTGAACAACACCCCCCGAACGCCCAGGCCGGCAAACCGGCGCTGGTCCACGCCCTGCACCTTGGCCGTGAGCAGAAGCACGGGAATCGTTGCAATCTCGGGCCATTTCTGCATCTCGCGGAAGGTGGTAGGGCCGTCCATGGCCGGCATCATGACGTCCATCAGAATGGCATCGGGGCGCTCCACCACGGCTTTGCGAATGCCATCACTGCCGCAGTTGGCGGTGGAAACGTTCCATCCGGCCACCGTCTCCAGGGAAAGCGCGGCGACCTCGCGTATGTCGTCCTCATCGTCGATGATCAAGATCCGGGGCATGGGTCGTGTTCTTTCCAGAATATTTCCACAAACCTATGTGGAAAGCGTATCGGGTACCGCCTTTTGTAAGTTACGCACCATCGCGAATACCAGATCTTCAATTTCTTTCGGCTGCACTCGGGCTTTGGTTAAAAACTGTGTCGGGCCGAGACGCAGCTGTTCCATCTCCTCGGTGGTCACCTCGCGGCCGGAGTAGACGACCAGAGGCAGGGTACAGAGTTTTGTCTGGCGGCGCAGCCATTTGACGAGCGCAAAGCCGCTTCCATCCGGCAGGTTGAGATCCAGGATGACCACCTCGGGCGGATTTTTCTCGCAGGCGCTGATCGCGGCACTCAGGGAGCCGGCGTGGTCGATGTGAAAACTGCTCTCCTTGGAGCGGTCCTCGAAGCTGGAAAGAACCAGCGCGGCGAGGTCAGGGTCGTCTTCGACGAGCAGGATACGCGCCGGGCCGTTGCCGCGATGCAACACCCGGCTGAGTTCCGCCAGCAGGAGACTGGGATTGAACGGCTTCTGGATCCAGCCTTGGGCCTTGCCGATGACCGGGGCCCGGCTGCCGTTGCGCATCGCCGGGGAGAGCACACTGAGCACGACGACAGGGATCAACGCCGTGACCGGGTTCGCCTTGAGGCGTTCGACGGTTTCCCAGCCGGTGAGGCCGGGCATATACAGGTCCAGAAGAATGGCCTCGATGGGCTGAGAGGCGGCGATCTGCAGGGCGCTTTGGCCGGAATCCGTCTCCACGACCGCGTATCCCTGCTTGCGAATGTGCTCGGCGACCACGTGGCGTACGCCGGAGTCGTCATCCACCACCAGGATGGCACCCGTGGACGTCTGTGCGCCGGAGGAGGTCGCCGGCGAACCGATGCGTGGCAGCCGCAGAGCGAAGGTGGTGCCGGGCTCGCCGGCGGTGCGGGCGTCGTTGCGCTCTGCCCAGATCTGCCCGCCGTGCTGCTGCACAATGCTGCGGCAGATGGCGAGCCCCAGGCCCGTGCCCCCCTTTTGGCGCGCATCGGTGGGGTCCACCTGGTTGAAGCGCTCGAAGATGCTTTCGAGCTTGTCGGGCGGCACCCCGCGGCCGTGATCCTCGACGCGCACGATGAACTCACCCCCCCGCGTTTCGGTGCGCACGCGGATGGCCGATCCGGCGGGGGAGAACTTGATGGCGTTGGACAGCAGATTGGTCAGGATCTGCTGAATGCGGTCCGGATCTCCCTCAAAGTGGACCTGCGGGTTCCCCGGTTCCGGCACAATCTGCAGCTGGACGTGCGCGGTCTCGGCCATCGAACTCATGGTGTCGACGGACTGCGCGATCAGCTCACGCAGGGAACAGGTCTGCGTCTGGAGAGGCGCCGTGCCGGAGGCCATGCGCTCCAGGTCCAAAATGTCGTTGATGAGGCGAACCAGCCGATCGGTGTTGCTGCTCGCGATGCGCAGCAGATTCGCCGCTTTGGTGTCGACCTTGCCCATCAGCCCGGCCGAAAGCAGGCCCAACGCACCCCGGATGCTGGTGAGCGGGGTGCGCAGTTCGTGAGAGACGGTGGAGATGAACTCGTCTTTCACGCTGTCCAGCTCGGTCCGCTGGCGAAGGTCCATCTCCCGCTGCGCGGCTTCTTTGCGAAAGCGGACGAGCTCCTCTTGCAGGTTCTGGCATCGTTGACGCTGCCGTACGAACGCCGTAGTGGACCCCGCCACGGTGAGGGTCAGCGACGAGATGACGGCGACGTTGGCCAAACTCATACGGTGGTTAAGAGTAACGCATTTTCGCGCACTCGTAAGTACCCAAAATGTTACTTTTGGGGTAGCAACCCTCTTCTACTTCCCACCTTCGTACAACTTCAGAAGCGCAACCCTGGTCTCTTCCCGGGCGAGTTTACGATTTTGCAAGGCTTCGGGCGAGAACTGGATGGGCCCGTCTGCGAAGTGGACGTGAACCTTCATCGCATGCAGGCCGAAGAAGTTCCATAGATGCGCGGGAAGACTCTGATCGCCCCAGTGGACGTCATTGCGCGTGCTGCGCCCAGCCGCGATGTCCTCCGGGGAGAGCTCATAGCGCAGAAAAGCGGGGGTGACGGTGGCTCCCGCCTGCAACGCCGTGGCGAGCAGGCCCGTGTGTAAGGGCATCAGCGGCTGATCACCGACGCTGGTGCCGCCTTCCGGAAAGAAGACCACGGGGAGGCCATCGTGGAAGCCCTCGGCCATGCTGCCGGCCACCTTGGCCGCGCTGCCGCCCGCCCCGCGCGTCACGTACACTGTGCCCGCCATCATGCTCAGCCACCCGATGAACGGCATGCGGCGAATCTCGATGGCGGCCACGAAGACGCAGGGCCGCATCGCGGCGTGCACAATGATGTCCACGTAGGTGAGGTGGTTTGAGACGACTGCCCCTTGCAGCGGTACGGGGCCGGTGACGGTCCAGGAGACGGACATGTCGCGCAGCATGCGCTGGCAGAATCTGGACAGCCATTCGGCGCGCGCGCGGCGGGTGTGAGGGCGGCGGATCACGAGTTCGACGGTGGCGGCGGCGAACGCCCAAACAACCTTGGTGGCGCGGACTATCCTATGCAGCAACATGCGTTCCCGTACGATGCGCCGAAACCGCCCGGCGTCTGCCGTTACTGCGGCCCATGGTAGTCCTGCACCGGGTCGGCGGAGTGTACCCACGCCGAGTAGATCAGGTCGCGCAGTTCGATGGCTCCGGCGGCCAGGCGCTCTTCGGTGAAGGACTTGGCCTCGGGAGTCCCGGCCTCCTTGAAGCCGCCGGCCTTCTCCAGCTGATAGGTCGGCTCGACCAGGGTGTTGGAGTGGTGGAGGTAGTCGAGGTACTGCGTCCACTCGTCGTCGATCTGCCGGGGCTGGCTGGCCGCGACCAGGGGAGCGACGTCCGCACGCTTGATATTGGCCGACACGTAGACGGTCTCGAACTCGGAATGGATCTTGTGTTCGGTTGTGTAGCCGTTCGGGTTGTTCTTTTCGACCCAGCCGTTGTAGTTGATCGTGATGTGCAGCGGTTGCGAACCGTCCGCGACGTAGTGCCCCAGCCAGCCGGCCTCGAAGAGGATGATAGTCTCGACCCCGGACAGATCCTCGTTGGCGGCTACCATGCGCCGGTAGTCGCGTAGATCCGACTTCAACCGCTCCCAAACCTCCTCCACCTGCCATGGCTGCATGCCGACCTTGTCGGGCTGCAGACTCAGTTCGGGATGCTTGGCCTGGGCAGCCTGGAGCGCGCGTACAAAGTCATAACGCTTCTTGGGGAGCATCATCGCGTCGGGGCCGCAGCCGGGAGCACCGGGGCTGCAGGGTGTACCCGCGAGGTCAGCCCATTCAAGATCAAGGAAGTGATCGGCGGCCTGGGTGCTTGAGAGCTCGTCCTCGGCGCGATTGCGCCAGCGATCCGGCTCCGGGCCTTCGTACTCCACGATGTCCAGCGCGTTGCCATTGCGCAGAAAGGCCGGCACATCGGCGGGAAGGTACTGCACCGCGAGCCGGTTGATCATCATGTGGCCATCGCGGCCCCATCCCCAGGCGGGGACAGGAGGAAGGACGGCGAGCAGCAGCACGCAGGCCGTTGTTAAGCGAGCGAACGTAGAACGCGTGTTCATGTGGCACTGAGTATAACGAGCGCCTGTTTCACGGCTGAGACGAACGCACGGCGTGACTGCCCGGCAGGGCGAATCGTGCTTCTTCGGGTCTCCTACGTTGAGGACAAGCCCCGGCGTGGACGGCTCACGAGCACACACGAGATCAATCGCGCAGCCCGGAGATCGCCTCCCAGTCGACCCTCCCGAGTCCGCCCTCCAGCGGCAGGACGCCTTCCGAAAGACGCAACTCGCCTTGCACATACCGAAAGGCGCGTTCCAGTCGTGGGTCCAGGACAAAGATGTTTCGCACGCCCATGTACTGGTAGTCATCAAGCTTGACGAGCAGGCGTGAGGTGGTGTCTTCCGGGCTGAGCACCTCGAAGACGGCGATCGGCGGATGGGTGAGGATCTGTTCCACAGGGCGAGCCCGATCAAAGACCACCACGTCCGGAACCCGGTACCGTGTTGGCCCAACCTGCGTCCGAAGCTCGCAGCGAACCCGGATTCCCCATTCCTTCGCATGCTCCAGAAACCATCGTTCGATGGCCTGCTGCCAACTCGAATGGTCATACTCACCCATCGATCTCTGCTCTACCTCGCCGTCGACATACTCCGCGTCAGGTTCGTACTCGGAACGGAGGTACTGCTCCAGAGAAAGAAGTGCGGTGGTCGCCATAGGTCGACGATACTCCCCAATTTGCTGTGCGGAATGACCCTGCCTCGCGGCTAGACCAGCACCGGTTGCTCCGCCAGCACCGGTGAGCCGAAGACCTCACGATAGTGCGCGACCTCCTCCGCCGGCCCAGTGGCCTTGTTCGGGTTGTCGCTCAGCTTTACCGTCGGGATGCCGTCGGCGGAGGTGATCTTGCAGACCAGGCTGATCGGCGCAAACGTCTCCTCGCCGCGCGGATGGCAGCCGCGAAAGTCGTTGGTGAGCAGGGTGCCCCAGCCGGCCGAGAAACGGATACGGTGGTTAAAGTAGCGGTGCAGCCGGACGATCTCGTCGGCATCCAGGCCGTCGGAGGCGATGAGACGCTTGGTGCGCGGGTCCTCGCCGCGGCCTTCGAGCCAGGCAAGGTACTCGTCGCCGGCCTCGAACGGGTCTTTTGAGTCGATGCGCGCACCCGTCCAGCGCGCCGCCCACGCCGGGGCGTGCTCCAGGAACTGCGTCGTGCCGAAGGTGTCGGGGAGCATGATGAGCAGTTCGCCGCCGTAGCTCTGCTGCCAAAGCTCCAGGACGCGGTACTGGGACTCGCGCAGTGCGTCGTCCGAGATCGTCGAGGCCAGGGCGGCCAGCACCATGGGCAGCTCATGCGCGTTGGTGCCGATCGCTTCGAGGTTGTGCTTGTAGGCAAGCGCCGTGTTGCTGGTCCCGGAGAGCCGGTCGCCGAGCGACGCCGCGAGCGCCTGGACGGCGTATTCCTGCCAGAGAAAGCTGTGTCGCCGGCGGGTACCGAAGTCCGACAGGCGCAGGCCTTTGACCTGACGCAGCTGCTCGATCTTGTCCCAGAGTCGGGTCTTGGCGCGGGCATACAGCACGTCGAGTTCGAGCTCAGTGAGCTCCGCGAGCGCCGCGCGGGTCTTCATCTCGCTCACGATCGCGAGCGCGTACACCTCCCACATCGTCACCTCGGACCACAGGCCGGAGAAGCGCAGCAGTAACTGACCATCCTGCTCGGCGTCTGCGGGTTGGAGGATCTCGAAGCCGGAGAGGCGGAAGCTGTGTTCCAGCCAGTCGAGAAAGGCAGGCTCGAAGATGTGCCGGACGCCGTAAAACGTGTTGCCCGCGAGCCAGACCAGCTCCGACCGCAGAAAGCGCAGGCCGCGCACGTGCTCCATCTGCTCGCGCAGCGCCTCGACCGAGATGCGTTCGGCGAGCCGAACCTTGACCGTGCGGTTGTGCACCTCGCTCGTCACCACCGTGCGCGGGAAGTTCTTCCAGATGAACTGCAGCATGAGCAGCTTGTAGAAGTCCGTGTCGAGCAGCGAGCGGACGATCGGATCGAGCTTCCAGTTATGGTTATGCGCGCGCTCGGCAAAGTTCACGTTCATGGCTGACCTCAGGGTAGACGACCGCACTTTTGAGCGCAGCAGGGCTTTTGACAAGCAACCTTGACATGACAAGCGTGCTTGACTAAAGTGTCTTTATGGCCATGAGGGTACTCGCTTCGCTTCGACCATGTATGAGCGGCTTCAACGAGGCGGATCGTCGTTTTGTGCGGCTCTGCCGGCGCTGGCTCGCGGCAGCCTTTCTCGTGTACTTCGGTTTGCACTTCGTGCTGCAGCGGCATCCGGCCGGGCTAGCGGGGCAGGTGGTGGCGGGCACAACGGGGGCTGCGTTCTTTCTGGTGCTCCTGCTGACCGGGCTTCTCGTCGCCCGGTCCGGCGACGAGTTTGGGCGCGTCCTGCTGCTGCGATCGTTGCTCTGGGCGACCGGCGTGACGATGCTCGCGGTGTGCGTCTGGGGCTTCGTGGAGGCGTTCTCCGCGGCTCCCGCTGCGCATGCGCCGCTGCTCTTTGTTCCCGCCCTCCTTGTGCTGGCGATGACGGTCGCGAAGCTGCTGATCTTTCGCCGGGCACGCTGACGTGACAAACCGGTTGCGTGACCTGCGCGGGGAGCGCGGCTGGTCACAGGCGTTCCTGGCGGCAAAGCTGGAGGTCTCGCGCCAGAGCGTCAACGCCATCGAGACCGGCAAATACGATCCATCGCTCCCGCTGGCGTTTCGCATCAGCCGGCTGTTTGGGATGCCGATCGAGCAGATCTTCGCCCAAGACGGCTGAGCTGGGCAGGAGATGCGATGAGGGCGCGCCGGGGACTCGGGAGAAGAGTTCGGTGTCTTCGCCATGACCGGCGCGCAAGGACTCTGGCTGTGGATGCGCTTCCATCTCGCTGCAGCGAGGCCTCTTTTCCGCTGCATGAACATCCTATGAAGACAGCGAAAAGGCACGTCCGCACAGGCCAAACGCGATATTCTTGAAGGTGTTATGGCGACCAAACAGGAACTTCTCCACAAGCAAATTCAGCACATCGACATCACCGAGCACAACGTCGTGCCGCTGGTCGATGCGATGGCCTCGATGGCCTACAGCTCTCGCGATCTGGCGCGCGCGGCAAGCATTTACGACATGATGCTGCGCGATACCGAGTGCGGCGTCATCCTTTGCCTGGCCGGGTCGTTGATCTCGGCCGGGTTGCAAAAGGTGATCGTCGATCTGATCCGCAACAACATGGTGGATGCGATCGTCTCCACCGGCGCGAACATCGTGGACCAGGACTTCTTTGAGGCCCTGGGCTTTCGGCACTACATCGCCGGCGATGAGTTCAAGTACGGCGGCGGCGATGCCGAGCTGCGCGAGCTGATGATCGACCGCATCTATGACACCTTTATCGATGAAGAAGAGCTGCGCATTTGCGATGAGACCACGCAGAAGATCATCGACGGCATGAAGCCTGGCGCCTACAGCTCGCGCGAGTACATCCGCGAGATGGGCCGCTACCTGAAGGAGAATGGGCGGACGCCGGCCAACGGCAACGCGGATTCGATCACGCTGGCGGCCTATGAGAAGGGTGTACCGATCTTTGTGCCCGCGTTCTCGGACTGCTCGTTTGGCTTCGGCATGGTGGCGCACCAGCATGCGCGGCAGGGCAAGGCGATGTGCTCCATTGACTCCGGCAAGGACTTCTACGAACTCACGCAGTTCAAAATCCAGAACCCCACCACGGGGCTGCTGATGATCGGCGGCGGCGTGCCGAAGAACTTCGCGCAGGACATCGTGGTTGCGGCGGACATCCTCGGCGTCGAGGCCTCCATGCACAAGTATGCGATCCAGATCACGGTCGCCGACGCGCGTGACGGGGCGCTCTCCGGCTCCACGCTCAAGGAAGCCAGCTCCTGGGGCAAAGTGGACCTGACGCACGAGCAGATGGTGTTTTCGGAGGCGACGATCGCGTTTCCGCTGATCGCCGGATACGCGTTTCACAAGAACGCCGCAGCCGCCCGCGAGGGAAAGAACTTCGCCGAGCGGCTGGAACCGGTAACCGCGTAAGTGCAGACTTCAGGCAGTGCAAAGCGGCAGAGCTTCGGCTCTGCCGCTCGCGCTTTCAGGGCAGGAACTTGCGGTCGCGCAGGGCGTGGAGCACTCGCTCGACGGATTTCTCCAACGGCGCGCAGCCGCTGACGGTGAGTGTGGCGTAAACCTGGCTGGGGAGCACAAACTCTTCCGCCATCGGGCGCACGGCGGCCTCGTACTGCTCGCGGACGGCGGTCTCCGTGCGCCCGCGCTCGCGGATGTCGCGGTGGATGCGCCGGAGGAGACACACGTCGTGCGGCGTGTCGACGTAGACCGAAAGTGTGTAGAGCGGGAGAAGTTCGGCGAAGTGCAGGGCCAGGATGCCTTCCACGATGAGGAAGGGGCAGGGTGTAACGGTGGTGAAGGCCTCCGGCACGCGGGAGTGGGTCTTGAAGTCGTAGACCGGGCGCTGGATCGGTTCGCCTTGCGCGAGGGCCTGAAGATGCGCGATGAAGAGCTCGGACTCCAGCGAGTCGGGATGGTCGAAGTTGCGCTTATCCCGGGCATCAAGCGGAAACTGGGACAGGTCGCGGTAGTAGAGGTCGAGCGGGAAGACAGTGGCGTTGAGCCGCGTGGCAAGTTCGTGGGCGAGGGTGGTCTTCCCGGAGCCGGAGCAGCCTGCGACGCCCAGGATGATGGGCTTCTCGGTGGCGGCAGAGGGAGGAGCCGTGTTCACTGCGTCAGTGTAGTCGGCAGGCCTGGGACCATCACAGTCTCACTCTCCGATCAACTTGCAATGGATCGGTACGGTCTTGAAGCGAACCGCCTGCAGAGGCCCGTCGTAGATGTCGCACGCAAGCAGGTTGTCAGGCGATGACTTTCTGCCCGAGACGACGTTGATCAGAACCTGGACGCCGGCAGGGGTGAGAAAGTTCAGGTCGTTCTGATCGATGGTCAAACTCGGGATGGTGGCGACCTGTCCCGGGAGCGTTTCTGCGTGCAGGTCTCCCAACCCAATCTCTCCCATTTTATCAACCAAGGAGCTCGGCGCACCTTTCTTTGGGAAGCCGTAGGTGTCCCCGAAGACGACAACGGTTTCGCCTCGACGTTTCAGCTCCCGCATCGCTTGCGCTGAGTAGCTGATGTCCACTCGCAGGTCTGGCACAACTGACTCCGGAAGGCGGGTTGGCGGCCGCGCGTGCTTTGAGCAGCCAACGACGAAGAGCACAAGGAGCGGAGAGAAGAAACGTTTGGTCCAGGTCATGACGGGTCTGCCCCGACGATGTGGGGGATCACGGCGGTCAGCAGCGCGGTAAACCGTGCTTCGGTGCGGGCGCCGATCTCCATCACCTCTTCGTGGTGAATGGGGCGATCGAGCACCCCGGCCGCCATGTTGGTGACCAGCGAAAGGCCAAGCACCTCGAGACCCATGTGGCGAGCGACGATGACCTCATGCACGGTGCTCATGCCCACCAGGTCGGCCCCAAGGGTGCGAAAAGCGCGGATCTCCGCGGGTGTCTCAAAGCTGGGGCCGAGGACAGCGAGATAAACACCTTCAGGCAGTGAAATCCCCTGCCTTGCGGCTTCGGCCTGCGCAAGGCCGCGCAGGCGCGGCGAGTAGGCCGAACTCATATCGAAGAAGCGTTGTGCGGTGCCGGGGCGAGTGGCGAAGCGCGGCTCATTGGGGCCAAGCGCGGCGTTGGTGCCGGTAAGGTTGATGTGATCGGCGAGGACGACGAGGGTGCCTTCGCGGTAGCTGGTGTTGATGCCACCCGCGGCGTTGGTGACCAGGAGCGCCTGGCAGCCGAGAAGCCCGAGCACACGCGTGGGAAAGGTGACCTCGGCGAGGCTGTAGCCCTCATACGCATGCACGCGACCGGACATCACGGCTACGTTCACGCCGGAGACGGTGCCAAGGATAAGCTTGCCCGCGTGCCCTGCGACGGTCGATTGCGGCCAGTGAGGGATCTCGGCGTAGGGGATCGTGGTCGCATCTTCGACGTGAGCGGCGAAGTGGCCGAGGCCGGAGCCGAGAATGATGCCAAGCGCTGGCTTGGCCCCGTGGTGAGAGCGGATGTGGTCGACGGCAGCGAGGGCGCGGGTGTATGGATCGGACAGCATCAGCGCTCTTTCTCGAAGAGCTTGAAAGAGAGCAGTGCGAGAGCGAAGACGTTTGCTTCGTGGGTGCGACGTATGCGGGCCCAAGCGTCGAAGGCGTCTTTGGCGACTTGAAGGAAGTCCAAAGCGGTAGAACGAGTCCACCGCGTCGCAAGATCGTAGTCAGCTTCGTGACGGGCAGCCTGAAGCCGAACAAAAGTGCGAGCAACGAACTGCAGATCCGCAGAGGGTGCTGCCTGCAGAATGCCAGAGATGGCTCTTGAAGTAGTCGTGGTCGAGAATGAGACACAAACCCGCCTCATCTCACCATGGTCAAACCACCGCTGCAAGCGCACAGCCGACGCTGGGTGCAGATTGGGTGCGAACAGCTTTGTTGATCCTGCGGTGAGCAAGTGGAAAAGCGCGTAATACGCTGATGAGACCGAGCGACGAAGGCTGGCCTGCTTTGGGCGTCTGTGTTCCAGTCCAGCTAAGCGGTCCGCTAAGGTCAGAAGATCACGTGGCAGACTCATGCCGCTTCTTCGAGACGAGTGTACGGAAAGCCACCGATACCGGCATTCAAAAGTGCTCCGCCCACATCGGAGATGAACCTTGAAACCTGCTTAATTTCCTCACGTTCCAGGTGCACGTCCTGTTTAAGGACGAAGGTCAGAAACACGGCAGGATCTCCGGTGTGATCTGTTCCGTAGTTAGTTTCTACGTGATCGAGTTCAGGGGGCAAAGTGAAGCGTGCGAGAGTTTCCTGCACCTTTCGTTTGTCCAGCTGGGCGTTTTCGATCGGGGTCTGCATGGCTGGAAGTATAACCTCACCTCGGCAGGAGGACACTGACGATGGAGGCGCTCATGAGGTTCGCCATCGTCCCGGCCAGCATGGCACGCAGGCCGAGTTTCGCCAGTTCGTTGCGGCGGCTGGGGATCAGTGCGCCGATGCCGCCGATCTGCATGCCCACCGAGCCGAGGTTCGCGAAGCCGCACAGCGCGAACGTCGCGATGGCCAGCGTCCGGGTGGAGACCTGTCCGGCGCGCGCCATCTGACCCAGCTGCGTAAAGGCGATGAACTCGTTGAGCACGGCGCGGGTGCCGATCAGGTTGCCGACCTTGCTGGCCTCTGCCCAGGGAACGCCGATGAGCCAGGCGATGGGTGCGCAGAGCGTGCCGAGGGCGTTGCCCAGCGAGTGGGGAAACGGCACATGGCCGTGCGCCCAAAGCACGTTGGAGATGCCCAGCATGATCGCGTTGATCAGGCCCACGATGGCCAGAAAGCTGATCAGCATAATGGCCACGTTGAAGGCCAGCGCGCCGCCGTCGATGGTGCCGCGCGCGATGGAGCCGATGAGGTTCTCGCTCTTGTGTTCTTCATCGGCGGTCATGCGCACCGTGCCCAGGGTTTCGGGCACCTGCGTCTCCGGGACCAGCATCTTCGCGACCAGGATGGTGCCGGGTGCGGTCATGATGACGGCGGAAAGCAGGTCCTGCGCGCGAATGCCGAACGAGATGTACGCCGCCATGATGCCGCCCGAGACATGCGCCATGCCCGAGGTCATGATGCACATAAGCTCCGAGCGCGTGGCGTTGTTCAGGAAGGGACGAATGGTAAGCGGCGCCTCGGTCTGGCCCATGAAGATGGAAGCCGCCACGTTGGTGGATTCCGCGCCCGAGGTACCCATGGTGCGCTGCATCAGCCAGGCCATGCCGCGGATGATCCACTGCATGATGCCGAGGTGATACAGCATGGCAAACAGCGCCGAGACGAAGATGATCGTGGGCAGGACGGCGAAGGCAAAGACCTCCATCGGGCTGGACGGGTCGCCGAGCTTGCCGAACACCAGCGTGGAACCGTCTACCGAGTGCGCCAGCAGTGAGGTCACGCCCGAGGAGCCGACATGCAGCACAGTCTGGCCGTAGCTCCACTTGAGCACAAGAAAGGCAAACAGAATCTGGAGGCTCAGGCCCCAGGCCACGGTGCGCCAGCGGATGGCACCGCGGTTGCTGGAGAGTGCATACGCGACGCCCAGGAGGACGAGCAGTCCGAGCAGACCGGTGAATCGTGCCAAAGGCGGGTGCTCCGGTGAGAGGTTACGGCGAGTGTACCGGAGCGGAGGCTTTGCTGCGACCTCGCCATCGCTTGGTTGTGCGACGCGGCGCCCGGCTAGTGCGCAGAGACCGGCACGCTCAGGGGAAGGTCCCGCGGCGGAAAACAGGAGGCCGCATCGCAGGCCTGATAATGCAGAACACCCGCGAGGGTCGAATTACCTTTGGCGGCGAGCACCTGCACGCGAACGCGGAACTCGCCTTCATAGACACTGAGTGTCTCGCCCGCGCCGATCGTGAGGTGCAGCGTTGTTCCGTTGGGGTAGCTGTCCGTCAAGACGCGAAGCTGGGGCGATGCGCCGAGCTTGAGCGTGGTGGGGATGAGCAGTTCATCGTGTGGCGTATGCGAGTTGATGTGATACCCCGGCGCGACGTGGAAGCGCAGTTCGATCCAGTCCGGCTTATCCGCGCCGACGCTGACGGACTCGGAATCAAAGCTGACGTGCTGGGGGCCTTTGATGCCCGCGGGCGTGTCGCTATCGAGACGGATCTCCTGCGCGCGGCTCACGTTACCGCAAGGAACCAGCAGCAGAACGATGCAGAGCGCCAGCCACCGAGGAGCGAAAAAATTCCTCATTCGCCAGCCGCCGCAATGGTCTGTTGAATCTTGGCTTCCATCTGATCCTTGGTGGGATCGCCCGCCCACACGTCGAGCACCTTGCCCCCTTTATCGACGTAGACGGTTTCGGGGAGGTAGTCGAGTCCGCCGTAGGCGCGGGCGATCTTCTCGTCGGATAGAAAAACGGGATAGCTGACCCCGATCTTGTGCGCGGCCGTCTGCACCGAAGGAAGGGACATATCGGTGTCCTGAGAAAGCCCGAGGACGACAAAGCCTTGCGACTTGTATTTCTGGGAGAACTCCTCGATCCAGGGCATCTCCAGCTTGCAGGGACCGCACCAGGTGGCCCAGAAGTTCACCATCACGGGATGGCCTTTGAACTGGCTCAGGGAGACCTTCCTGCCGTCCACGCCGGTCAGCGTGAACCCCGGAGCGGGCTTGCCCTTGAGCCGCAGCAGCGCGTCGTCCGGTGCTGCCTCGTCGCTGGAGGCAGTGGCCGGGGCAAGCTGGATCTGGTTGCGCGCGAGCGCCGCGCGGCGAGCCCGCAGATTGTGCACGCCTGCCCAGAAGAGCAGG
>CAXTWN010000017.1:15067-34248 GCA_964248055.1 uncultured Acidobacteriaceae bacterium
GAGCATCACAAAAACAACAGCAAAGCGGCGAATCATCTATCCATTGTCCTCGAACAAGGAGCGCCTTCGCGCACCGTACTTACAGTCTAGCGCCCCTGGCTGTGGCGCTCTGCTAGCATTCCCTTCGAATGACGAGCGAACAGCCCAGGGGGGCATCGAGGGGCGGACCGCAGCAGGACGCCGGTGCTCGTGGGGCGGAGCTCGTTCGCATCGAAGCCGCTGCGCTGGAGCGGGTGGCCGGGTGGCTGGAGCATGCCGGGCAGGATGCCTTTCGCGGTACGCTGCAGGAGCTTACCCGTGTCCTCGACAGCGGCCACCGCGTGGTGGTCTCCGGGATCGGCAAGAGCGGCCTGATCGCCCGCAAGATCGCCGCGACGCTGATTTCGCTGGGCATCCCCGCCCTGTTTCTGCACCCGGCCGAGGCACTCCATGGCGACCTCGGTCTGCTCAGCGCCGGCGACGCGTTGTTGGTCCTCTCCTACTCCGGGGAGACGGAAGAGATCCTTCGCCTGCTGCCGATCCTGGAGCGCATGGGCGTCGTCCTGCTGAGCCTTTGCGGGTGTCCGGGTTCAACCCTGGTTCGTGCCAGCAGGGTCTGGCTGGACGCCAGCGTGGACCGCGAGGCCTGTACGCATCAGCTGGCGCCCACGGCGTCCACCACGGCGATGCTGGCGCTTGGCGATGCGCTGGCTGTGGAGCTTGCGCGCGGTCTGGGCTTCGCGCCGCAGAGCTTTGCAGAGCTGCATCCCGGCGGGCAGTTGGGACGACGGCTTACCCCGGTGCGGGAGCTGATGCACGCGGGCGCCGCGGTGCCCGTGGTGCGCCTGGCAGCGGCGCTGCCCGAGATGATGCACGAGATGAGCGCCAAGCGGCTGGGCATGACCACGGTGCAGCAGAACGGCCGGCTCGTGGGCGTGCTCTCTGACGGCGACCTGCGCCGCCTGATGGAGCGCGACGGGCCGGAGGCCTTCCACCGCACGGCGGGCGAGGTGATGACACCGCAGCCGCGGGCAGTTGCCGCCGACATCTTCGCCAACGATGCGCTGGAGCAGATGGAAGCGCACAGGATCACCTCGCTGGTCGTGACCGAAGGCGGAGCTCCGGACGGCGTGGTGCTGGGCGTGGTGCATATGCACGATCTGCTGCAGCTGCTGGCACCCGCGTCCGCACGCGCGCCGGGGCGCTAGCGGCCCTTGGTTACAATCAGACCGACATGCAACGTTGGTCTCATCTCTTCATCCCCACCCTGCGCGAGGCGCCCGCCGACGCCGAGGTGGCCAGCCACAAGCTGCTCCTGCGCGGCGGCTACGTGCGCCAGTTGGGCGCCGGCGTCTACAGCTACCTGCCGCTTGGGCAGCGCTCCCTGAACAAGATCGTGCGCATTGTGCGTGAGGAGATGGACCGCATCGGCCAGGAGTTCCTGCTACCCGCGTTGAACCCGCGCGAGCTGTGGGAGGAATCCGGTCGCTGGACGACCATGGGCGACAACATGTTTCGTCTCCACGATCGCAAGGGCGCGGAGTGGGCGCTGGCGATGACGCATGAGGAGGTCATGACCTCCATCGCGCGCAACGAACTGCGCAGCTACAAGCAGCTGCCCCAGATCTGGTACCAAATCCAGACAAAGTTTCGCGATGAGCCGCGGCCCAAGGGGGGTTTGCTGCGGGTACGCCAGTTCCTGATGAAGGATTCGTACTCCTTCGATCTCGACGCGGCAGGCCTGGATGAGAGCTACCGCAAGCATGATGAGACCTACCGGCGCATCTTCGCGCGCTGCGGGTTGGACTTTGTAGCGGTCGAGGCGGACTCGGGCGCGATGGGCGGATCGCAGTCGCAGGAGTTTATGGTCTATACCGACGCCGGCGAGGACCTGATCGCAAGCTCGGCCTCGGGGTATGCGGCGAACCTCGAGAAGGCAGTCAGTCAACTCGCGCCGGTTCAGGACCTGGAGCCGACCGGCGACGGCATGCCGGAGCTGGTGCACACCCCGGGCAAGGCTTCTATTGCGGATGTGACCGCATTCTTTGGCATCGAGGCCTCGCAGGACATCAAGTGCGTTGCCTTCATGGGCTTTTTTCGGTCCACCCAGGACAAGCCGGTCGCGGCATTATCCTGGGCGCCAGTTGTCGCCTTCCTGCGAGGCGACCATCAGGTAAACGAGACCAAACTTCTTGCAAGTTCCGGAGCGAAGGACCTGCGAAGCATGGATGCCGCTGAGATTGAGGTTCTGTTCGGTGGACCTCCGGGGTTTCTAGGGCCTGTGGGTCTGGAAACCGTAAGCGCGGCAGAGCATCAGCATTTGAAAACCTACGCTCGCATACCGGGCGCAACCTCCATCAAAGAGCCGGGGCCACTTGGAACAGGGGCGATTGGACACGCGCCTCAGAAGTACACCGACCGAGCGGTGGTCGTTCTGGATCCATCGCTGGATGGTCGCAGAAATCTCGTCGCGGGTGCCAACAAGCTGGACTTCCACTTCCGCAACGTCACCCCGGGCCGCGACTTTACGCCCACGCTGACCGCGGACATCCGCAACATCAATGAAGGCGAGCTGGACCCGATCGGTGGACAGCCGCTGCGGTTGGGCAAAGCGGTCGAGATCGGCCACATCTTTAAGCTCGGCTACCGCTATACGGAGTCTATGGGTGCGCGGGTGCTGGACCGCGACGGCAAAGAGGTGATGCCGGTGATGGGCTGCTACGGCATCGGCGTCGAACGCATTCTTACGGCCGCGATCGAAAGCTCGGCCGCAACCTTTGCGTCCACCTCGACCGAGGCACTTGCAGGCAAGCCCGGCACCGCAGAGCAGTTTGCGTTGCCCGCCGCCATTGCTCCGTTTGAGGTGGTGGTGACGATCACGAACACCCGGGAAACCGCGATGAACGATGCCGGGCTGGATCTGGCCGAAGCGTTGAGCATCGCCGGGGTAGACGTGCTGCTGGATGACCGGGACGAGCGCGCCGGGGTGAAGTTCAAGGACGCAGACCTCATCGGCATTCCGTTTCGCGTGAACATCGGCAAGAAGCTTGCCGATGGAGGCATCGAGTTCGTGGATCGAGTTGCGGGAACTACGCTCGATCTTCCGGCCGAAGGTGCCGCGGCGCTTATCGCCGGGCTCGTAGAAACGTCCAAGCTGTGATGAACGCCAGGCCCTGTTTCACGATGTTCTTTGACCTATGCCCGTTCGCGTAAAAGTCGCTCCGCAACACCACTCGCTGCTGTTCCGCGCGCTGCGTCTCGCGCTGGTGCTGGTGGTGATCTTTGCCGTGCTTGGCGGCATCGGCTTCCTGCTGGAGTATCACCAGCATCGCGGTCTGGTGGACGAGCGTCTGGCGCAGGGCCCGCTCTTCGCCTCCATGGCGCAGATCTATGCCGCACCGCAGGAGGTACGGCCCGGGCAGCGGCTGGATGCCGAGTCAATCGCCGCGAGACTGCGCCGCGCAGGCTACAGCACCGGCGGGCAGAGCAGCCCGATGGGCACCTTTGAGTTGAACGGCGAGGCGATCTCCATCAAGCCCGGCCCGGAGAGCTACCTGGCCACCGACGGCGCTACGATCAATGCGCCCGGCGGCACGGTGCAGAGCATCGTCGCCGAGGACGGCGCCACGCTGAGCGCGTACAAGCTGGAGCCGCAGCTCATCACCGCGCTGAGCGAGGACAAGAACCGCGCCAAACGCCGCATGGTCACCTATGACCAGATTCCGCCGCGCATGGTGCAGGCCGTGCTGGCCATTGAAGATCGTCGCTTCTTTGAACACTCCGGCGTGAACTACCTCCGGCTCAGCAAGTGCGTGGTCGAGGACATCGTGGCGCGCGAAAAGGAGTGTGGCGGGTCCACGCTGACCATGCAGCTGGCGCGCGGCTTCTTTCTCTCGCCCAAGAAAACCTACTCGCGCAAGATCGCCGAGATCATGATCACCTACCAGCTCGAAGCGCGCTTTACCAAGCAGCAGATCTTCGAGATGTATGTGAACGAGGTGAACATCGGCCAGCGCGGATCCTTCGCCATCGACGGCATCGGCGAAGCGGCCCAGGCGTACTTCGGCAAGAACCTCAAGCAGCTTGATCTCGCCGAATGCGCCATGATCGCCGGCATCATCAACAGCCCCAACCGGCTCAACCCCTATCGGCACCCGGACCGCGCCACGGCACGGCGCAACCTGGTGCTCGATTCCATGGTGCAGACCGGCGCAATCACCGCCGCGCAGGCTGAGGAAGCCAAAGCCGAGCCGCTCCACCTAGCGCCTGCCGCGGTGGACGGCAGCGAAGCGCCCTACTTCGTCGACATGGTGCATGACCAGATCGTGCAGCGCATCGGCGACTATGACTCCGGGCACTCCTCGCTGCGCATCTATACGTCGCTCGATCCGGAGCTGCAACGGGCCGCCTCAGAGGCGGTGGAAGCCGGCATGCGGCACGTCGATGAGATGATCCGCAAGCTGCATAAGGGTACACAGCCCATCCCCACACCGCAGGTCGCGCTGGTCGCGCTGAACCCCCACACCGGACAGATTCTCGCGCTGGTCGGCGGCCGCAACTACACCGCCTCGCAGCTGAACCACGCGGTCGCTGAGCGTCCTACCGGCTCCATCTTCAAGCCGTTCGTCTACGCCACTGGCTTCAACACATCGCTTGACGGCACACCGCTCAGCCCTGACGGCGTCTTCACCTCGCTGTCGCGTCTGAACGACGATCCAACCACCTTCAGCTTCGACGGCAGAAGCTACACCCCCAATAACTTCGTGCACGGCGAGTACCCGGGCCCGGTCACCGCGGTCACGGCTCTCGCTCACTCGCTGAACATCGCAACGGTCAATCTTGCGCAGATGGTCGGCTTCGAGAACGTCGCTGCGCTGGCCCGTTCCGCCGGGATCGTGAATGCTCGCGGAACGCCCTCGGTGGCCCTCGGCACCTACAACGCCACGCCTATCGACATGGCCGGGGCCTACACGGTCTTCGCCAACAATGGCGTTCATCTCAAGCCCTGGATGCTTTCCAGCGTGCGCAACACGAACGGCGACATCGTCGCGGATTACACCCCGGAAGCCAAGCAGATCCTGGATCCGCGCACGGCGTACCTCACGCAGTCGCTGCTTGAGGATGTCGTCAACTTCGGCACGGGCTCCTCGATTCGCCAGCGTGGTTTCACCGCGCCTGCCGCGGGCAAAACCGGCACCGAGCATGACGCTTGGTTTGCGGGTTATACTTCCAATCTGCTCTGCATCATCTGGGTCGGCAACGACGATTACACCGACATCTCCACCGGCCTTAGCCACAGGCTGCAGGGCGCCGATACTGCCGCGCCCATCTGGGCGGAGTTCATGAACCGCGCCATCCGACTGCCACAGTACTCGGACATGCGCGCGTTTGCGCCCGCGCCGGAGGGCATTCAACTCGTTCGCATCGATCGCGCCAGCAACCTCCTGGCGGATGACACCTGCCCCAGCGACAGCTTTCCGGCCGCGTTCCTCACCGGCACGGTGCCGCAAAGTACCTGCTCGCACATGGGCATCGATGCGCAAACACTGGGCAACCAGCTGTATGGGCCGGGGATGGGCGACGGCTCGCCGCAACCTGTGCCCATCCCTGCCGTGCCGCAGCGTGAACCGCCACAGACGCCCGCCCCACCGCAGAGGCTGGATCTAAGCCAGCCCGCAGACGAGCACCGCAACGTCTTTCAGAAGATGCTCGGGCTGCACAAGAACAAGCCCACACCGGACAGCACGCCACAGCCTCAGTAGTCGCTGCCACGAAGGCACTGAAATAGTCGCTGTCGGTCAAAGCATTTGGTGTGCAGGAGGTGAAGCGTCATCTCGACCGGAGCGAACGGCTCTCTCGTTCGCGCAGCGGAGAGAACCCGTATGCCGCTCGCAACGGCTCCACCGCCAGACAACCCTAGCAGCTGCTTCGCCGCCGCCCTCCCAACAGCTTCACGGTGCGGCCAACGGGCGCTTCGGGGCTCTGCCCCGCGGCGGGAAAAAACGGCTGGCGCTGCGGACACCAGTAGGTCGATCGCGCCTGTTCTCCCTGCTTGCGCCTCATCACCAGCGCGCCGCAGCGGCGGCACTCCTGCCCCTGCCGTCCGTACACCCAAAGCCGGTCGGAGCGGTCCATGGCGTGCGTTGTGCGGCGGTTTCCGGTGTAGGTGACAATGGCGTCGCCGCCGCTCTGCGAGGACCCATCCGCCACATTGGCCTTCATGTATCGTCCACTCACCTCCGCCATCACCTCGAACTCGCGTTCGGTCACGGTGCATAGCTGACGAAACGGGTTCACGCCCGCGGCAAAGGCGACCTCACTCTTGTACACATTGCCCAGACCGGCCAGCACGCGCTGGTTCAGCAGCGTGACGCCGACCTCCGCTGTGGGATGGGCCGCGCCATAGCCGCGCATCGCCGCGACCCCTGCCTCTGTGCTGTACTCCCCACCGAGAATGTCCATGCCAAGCTTCGGGATCTGCGAGTTCCGCAACAGGCTGCGCTCGGTATGGAACTCTGCGACCGGTACGTTGAACGCCACCGCGACGAAGCCTTCGCACGTGATGGCGCAGCGCATCGCACTTCGCGGCGAAAACCACCGTTCCCCCACGCGATAGATGTGCCAGGAGCCGGACATCAGCATGTGTGTCACCAGGATGAGGTCACCGGAGAAATGAATCAGGCACCACTTGCCGCGCGCCTCCACCTTCTCCACCGTGCGACCCACGATGCCCTTGGAATCCGCAACCGAGGCCAGCGTCGCCACCTGCGTGTCAAACGCCGAAACCAGCTTGCCCCCGATCGCCTTTTGCAGCGCACGGGCAGCGCGAAAGATGGTGTCGCCTTCCGGCATCGCGTCGCTCCTCTGCGATTGGATTCACGGCGGGCCTCTGTGGCTCAACACCATAAACTTTGGTTATAGAACAACGACTATGTCAAAGATGTTTGACACACGAGGTCATCGAGTTTATCTTCTCCATGTCAAACATATTTGACATGGAAAAGATAAAGATGCCCAGCCTTTCGTATCGGGAAAAGTCGCTTTATGGCTCACTGCTTGCCGAGCTGGCGGTTTACGGTCCCTACTTCGCCCTGCATCAACAGAACTCGGTGAACAAGGTGGCGGGGATGATCGCGGCGATCATCGTGCTGCAGATCATTCTGCAATCGATCATCGCCGCCTTCACGCGCAACCGCATCCAGGATGAACGCGACCGGACCATTGAGCTGCGCGGCTACCGGGCCGGCTATCTCACGCTGGCGTCTCTCATGGTGCTGGGCCTGGGGATGCTGTGGTTCCATTCGCGACTTGGACAGTTTCCGATCCACAGCGGCTTTGTGGGTTTGCACTTCCTCAACGTCTTCTTTGGGATGCTGGTTATCTCGGACATCGTGAAGACCGTGGCCCAGATCGCCGCCTACCGGAGAGCTCTCTAATGCCGTCCATCAGCAACCAAATCCGTGAACTGCGGGCGGCGCACTCCATGACACAACAGGACCTCGCCGATCGCATCGGCGTCACCCGCCAGACCGTCATTGCGATCGAGCAGGACAGGTATTCACCCTCGCTCGAGACCGCCTTCAAGATTGCCTTGGTCTTTGCCGTTCCGCTGGAGCAGGTGTTTCAGTACAAGCCGGGCGGGCGGCGCTGAATCGCACCTCGAACAGGGTATCCGGCCGCGCTTGTTCATGCTCGCGCAGGGTCCGCACCCACGCTTCTGCCTGGCAACTGCGGCAGATTCCGCCGCACATTGAACCCCATGGGTGCGGCCTGGAAGCCGGCGTCCAGCAGCGCACGGGCGATCGGGTGTTCCGCTACGGGTGTGCCGTTGATAGCGGTAATGAGCATGCCGGTGCGGGTGCGGTCGGGGCCTTCGGCCTCGGCACGCTGGACGGTTTGGACGAGGAACTCGGCAAGGCGTCGCATGCTGTTGGAGCGGGCGGGCTCCTCCTCCGGCACAAGCACCTGGACGTTAGGATTGCCGCGCCGAAGATACGCCGTGAGGGCGCCGTCGAGCAGGATGACCCGCGCGCCCACCGAGCGGGTGAGCGTGGACGCGGTGTCCGCGCCGGGTTCTGCGGGCGGGGCGGGCCAGCGCAACAGCGCGCCGTACGGATTGGCGGGGTCGGTGGCGGCGAGCAGCACGGCCTCGTGACCCTCTTCGGCGCTGCCGTTCTGCTCGCCGGGGCGCAGCGAGCGAAGCAGGTCGACGGCGGCCGGCTGCGCAAACTGCGTCGCGCCAAGGTCGGCGGCAAAGTAGCCGCGGCGCACGCGCCCGGACTCTTCGAGAGCCTTCAGCACGTCATAGATCGCCGAAAATCCACCCGGGAGATCCTCTGCGTGCGCGGTCTCGCGGAACACCACACCGTAGCGCGTGAGAAGCTGCTGGGCGATGGCGTGCGACCACTCCGTCTGTCGCGTGGTGAGCGCCGCCTGACGCTCGTTCGCGTTGCCGCTCGTGACGGAGTCCAGCGCAAAGGCAGTCGCGTTCAGCGACCACCTGCCCTGGGCTGTCGGGGGCGTGGTACGGCGCGAGCGGAAGCCCTGCTGGTTGTGAACGCGGCGCGCAGGTTTGCTCCCGGCGCGGGCGTTCGTGGAGCCGGTGCGGTCCGTGTAGGCGCGCAGGCAGTGGAGGGCATCATTGGTCAGGAGGCCCCGCCAGACAAGCGACCAGAGGGCATCGATGGTCTCCCCCGGGTACCCTCCGCCCAGCGCATCGTGTAGAGGCTGAAAGAAGGACGCCCCAGAGCGCTGGAGGTAGGCAAGGATCGCCTGTTCGCGGTCGGTGAGCGCGTCCTGTGCCGTTTCGGAACTGACCGCAGGGGCTGCCGCACTCGTTCCCATTTCGGGAAGCACTTTCGCCGTGTTTTCGCCGATTTTGATTGCGTTGCTCAGCTTAGCTTCGGCATGCTGCAGGTGGAACTTGAAGAGCCGGTTCGGCGGCCAGAGGAGGGGGACTTTTTCCGCAAGGTATAGCGCCACGCGACCGTCGCGCTCGCCGAGGGGCTCCAGACCCACCCAGGTGACCTCGCCGGCGGCGATCAGGGTGTCAAGGTCAGCCGGTTTATAGCCTGAAAGCCGGGCGGGAAGGATTTCAGTCTCAAGGAGGGAAGCAGGAAGCGAGGCTCCCTGGAGATTTTCAACGATATCGAGCAGAGCATCGAGGCCGCGCCGGGGCTGCACCACGCCCTGCCACCGGGTGAACAGGCGCGCCAGCGTGGCCTGCGTAACCGGCTCGACCTCCTTGCGCAGGCGGGCGAGGGACTTGCGGCGGATCGTGCGTAGTACCTCCGCGTCGATCCACTCGCGGTTGGTGCCGCCGGGAAGAAAGGCGCCTTCGATCACGCGCCCCGTGCCGACCAGTCGCTGCAGAACGGCTTCGACCGTGGGGTGGGGCAGCGCGTAGCGCGCCGCGAGCTCGGGCGTGGTGAACGGTCCGTGGCTGCGGGCATAGCGGCGAACCAGGTCCAGAAGGGCGTCAGGCGCGGGCTCGAGAAAGGCGGTGGGGAGACCGGGAGGCAGCGGAACACCGAGCGCGTCGCGCATGCGGGCAGCGTCCTCTACCGCGATCACCCGCTTTTCGCCGGCAATGCGCAACTCCAGTGCGCGGCGTGCGCGCAGAAGGCGGTCCAGAACACGGTCAAGCGGCGTCTCCTGCTCGCTGGGAGCCGGCGTGGTCGTCTGAGCGGCGGAGTCTAAAACGACCTCGACCTCGCGAGTCGCATTCTGCTGTGGAGAACGGCTGTTCTGGGGGGTGTCGGCAGAAAAGGAGGTGCGCTGCGCCAGCTCGGCACGGGTGAGGTCCCCTAGCCGCAGCAGCAGGTCGTGAACACCATCAAGCGAACGCGCTCGATAGGTGTCGGCCAGCGACTGCAGCTGCTCTTCGGTCTCCTCAATGGCGTTGAGGTCGAGGAGTTCGCGCAGGTCCGCGTCGCCGAGGAGTTCACGCAGCTGGTCCTGGTCGATGGAGAGGGCCTGCGCACGCCGCTCGGCGAGTGGAGCATCCCCGTCGTAGATGTAGTTGGCAACGTAGCTGAAGAGCAGCGCCCAGGCGAAGGGCGAGGGTGTGCGGGAGTCCGCGATGTGGACGCGGATCTGGCGATTGGAGATCGACCTGAGGGTCTCCGCGAGTGCCGGCATATCGAAGACGTCGCGAAGGCACTCGCGGTACGCCTCAAGCAGGATGGGAAAACTGGCGTAACGGGAGGCCACGGAAAGCAGATCGTAGGCGCGCTTGCGCTGTTGCCAAAGGGGCGTACGCCCGTCGGCTCGACGCCGAGGGAGCAGCAGCGCGCGGCTGGCGGCCTCGCGGAACTTGGCGGCAAAGAGGGCCGTGGAGCCCAGCTGTGATTGAACGAGCTCGGCGGCCTCGGCCGGTTCCAGCAGCAGGAGATCGGGGTCGGGAGGCTGGTCGGTGTCGGGGAAGCGGAGGACGAAACCGTCTTCGGACCACATGGTCTCCACGTCCAGGCCGGCGGCCTTGATCTTTGCTGTAACCGCCATCGCCCAGGGGGTGTGTACCCGGGAGCCAAACGGGGTAAGGCAGCACACGCGCCAGTCGCCAAGCTCGTCGCGGACGCGCTCGATCACGATGGTGCGGTCGTCAGGGACCTGGTCCGTGGCAAGCGCCTGGTCGGTGAGGTAGCGCAGCACGTTTTCGGCAGCTTTTTCGTCCAGGTCATGTTCACGGGTCAGCTTCGCGATCGCGACGGAGCGAGGGAGGTCGCGCAGCGTGCGAATGAGCGCGCCGATGCGGCGGCCGAACTCGATGGGACGGCCGGCCTGATCGCCGTGCCAGAAGGGCATCTTGCCGGGTTCGCCCGGGGCGGGAGTGACCAGCACGCGATCCTGCGTGATCTCGTCGATGCGCCAAGTCGAGGCGCCGAGGATGAAGGTGTCGCCGGTGCGTGCCTCGAAGACCATCTCTTCGTCGAGCTCGCCGACGCGAAGCGGCTTGTTGGAGGACCCGGAAAGGAAGACGCCGTAGAGGCCGCGGTCGGGGATGGTGCCGCCGTTGAGGATGGCGAGCCGCTTGGCGCCGCCGCGCGGCGTGATCCAGTTGCGCTGCCGATCCCAGGTGACCCGCGGACGCAGTTCAGCGAACTCATCGGACGGATAACGCCCGGCCAGCATGTCGAGCACGCCGTCGAAGACCGCGCTGCTGAGCGCGGCGAAGGGGGCGGCGCTGCGCACGACGGCGAAGAGGGCCTGGTAGCTGATGCCCGGCGCGTCTTCCTCCAACTCCGCCTCATAGCCGGTCTGGGTGCCGGCGCGGCTCAGGGCGGCGAGGGTCCGGCGCGGCCGGCGTTTGCGACGGTGCTCCACCTCCGCCGGCGGCAGTGGCGGTTGTGCGACCAGAGCGACGATCTGTTGCGCAAGGATATCGAGCGGGTTACGCAGAAAGCGGGTGTGCTCGACGTGACCCTCGTGCATGGCCTCCGTCACCGCAGCGCAGGCTACGAGATCGGCGCGGTACTTGGGAAAGATGATGCCGTTCGAGAGAGCGCCGACCTGGTGCCCGGCACGACCGATGCGCTGCAGCCCGGAGGCGACCGAAGGCGGGGCTTGGATCTGAATCACCAGATCGATAGCGCCCATGTCGATGCCCAGCTCCAGCGACGAGGTGCAGACCAGCGCTCGCAGGCGGCCGGCCTTCAGGAGTTCCTCGATCTCGCTCCGTTGCGCCGCCGCCAGCGATCCATGGTGAGCGCGGGCAATGGGCTCACCCGCGAGCTCGTTGAGAGCCCCGGCGAGGCGTTCGGCCACACGCCGCGCATTAACGAAGATGAGTGTGGAGGTACGTTCGCGGATGATCTCCAGCAGGCGCGGATGGATGGATTGCCAGATGCTGGTGCGCTTGGGCCCTTGAGAAGCCGGACCGCTGGGGAGGTCGTCGATCTCGCCGAGGCGAGCCATGTCCTCGACGGGAACCTCGACCTTGATCTCCAGCCGTTTGCGTGCCCCGGCGTTGACGATGGTCACCGGCCGAAAGCGTGGCCCGGACGAGGTAGTACTCTCAGCGGGCTCCGCTTCTGCGGCTTCGGCTGAGGTGTAGTCCTCTGCTTCGGGCGTGAGACCGGTGGTGGCGGCAATCGCGACCGCGGCACGGGCCTCCACGGTCGAACCAGGTTGTTGCGCGCTAGGCCGCGAGCCCGAATCCGTCGAGACAGCGGAAACATCGGCGCCAGAGTCTGCGCCGCCCAGAAAGCGCGCCACCTCCTCTAGCGGCCGTTGCGTCGCGGAAAGCCCGATGCGTTGCAGGCGACGCCCGCAGAGCGCCTCCAGCCGTTCGAGCGAGAGCGCCATGTGGGCGCCCCGTTTGGTGGGAACGAGCGCGTGAATCTCGTCGATGATGACGGTTTCTACCGAGCGCAGCGCCTCGCCGGCGTCGGAGGTGAGCAGCAGGTACAGCGACTCCGGGGTGGTGATCAGGATCTCGCCGGGGTGGCGTTTGAAACGGGCGCGCTCCCGCGGGCGGGTGTCGCCGGTGCGGACGCTGATCTCCGGGATGTGCACGGCGACGCCCTCGCGCTGCGCCATATTGGCGATGCCTTGCAGCGGCGAGCGCAGGTTGCGTTCCACGTCCACCGCCAGCGCCTTGAGCGGGCTGAGGTAGAGCACGCGGCAGCCCCCACCGGAGGCCACGTCCGCGTCGTACTCCGGGGGGCGCTGCAGCATCAGGCGATCGAGACACCAGAGAAACGCTGTAAGTGTTTTGCCGGTGCCGGTGGGCGCCAGGATCAGCGTGGACTCGCCGCGAGCGATGGCGGGCCAGCCCTCGCGCTGCGGTGCGGTCGCGCCCTCGAAGACCGCGCGCAACCCCAGCGCGGTGATCGTGTGGAAGAGCTCGAGCACATCCGCTGGCGGACCAGGCGTAGCCCGCTCCATTGGCTCGGAGTGTGAGGCGGTCTTCTTTCGCGGTGTCTTTGCCGGCGGCATCAGGTTCTATGCTACGGCCCGGGGTGTGCGGGCCCGAAGCCTCCCGCGAGCTGTCCGCGGGGACGGGAAGCGGCGGCAGAAAACGAAGTGGCAATTCAGGACGCGTTCGCTCGTCGCGTCAGGCGTTTGCGGAGCACACCGGCAGCGCCGATTAAACCTGTACCGAGTAGAAGAAAGCTCGAGGGCTCGGGGGTGGCCGACGCAGGCGTGTACTCGAAGGTGAAGGTGTCGGTCACCGATCCTATGGAGGAAAGCGTGCCTTGGATCACCTCGAGGTCGAACGGCTCGATGAGGTACTGCTGCCCGAAGATGTCGGTTGTCTCCTCCAGCGTCGGCTCGGAGGTCACGGAGACGTCCAGATCCTCACTGCTGGTTCCGGTAATGAGCGTCTGGATCGGGGTATCCGGACCGTTCACGTTGAAGGTGAAGGAAGAGCTCCCAGAGTTCGGCGTGAAGACAAGGTCTCCGGCCAGAGTTTGTGTGACGGAGTTGAGCGTGCCGAGAGCGGGATCGAAGAGCGGAATCCCGCCGAAGTCCTCGACCGTTCCGGTAGCCCCGGGGTACGTTTGGGTGAGCCCTACCGTCAGCGTGTCCGCATAAGCCAGGAGATGTGCGGAGACAAGAGTGCCAGCAACGACGAGGTGAACCAGACGCATGAGGACTCCGGTACGTGCGTGCGCCAGCTTACTACAATGTTTCTGCCATGCGCTTCCCGAAGGACAGTCGCGCCGTGGCGCTCAGGTGTGTGCCAGCCCGAACGGCACGCGCTTGTAAGTGGCGGAGTAAACGGCTAGGCTGAGCGTCTCAAGATGTCTACCTTGTCCCATTTCGAGGCTAAAACCGCGAGCGTGCCCAGTGCAGCCGAGCGCGATGCCCTGCGTTCCAGAGCGGCGGCGGCTGCCCAGCAGTCCTACTCTCCGTACAGTCGGTTTCGGGTCGGGGCTGCGCTACTGCTTCGCGATGGATCTACCGTGACCGGGTGCAACGTCGAGAACTGTTCCTACCGGCTGACCTGCTGTGCGGAACAGACCGCGATCAGCAAGGCGGTAAGCGAGCATGGGCCGGGGATCCGGTTGCGTGCCGTGGCGGTGGCGAACCTGAACGGCGCCGCCTCGATGCCGTGCGGAGCCTGCCGCCAGACCCTGGCCGAGTTCGGCGACGATGACACGGTGGTGCTCTACCCCGGCGAAGGCGGCGAGCCCAAGGAGACGACCCTGGGGGAGCTCTTGCCGCACGCGTTCCGGCTGGGGCAGCCTGGCCGCGGACAGGACGCCGGCGCAGGCGACCGCTGAGATGTCCGAGGCACGGTATCCGCTCGACATCTTGATCAAAAAACGCGACGGCGGAGAGCTTTCCGGCGCGGAGATCCGAACCTTCATCCGGGCCGTGGTGGCCAGCGGCGAGCGGAAGCCCGGAGACACCTCGCTTTCACCGGATGAGCGGGTCTCCGACGCCCAGATCGCGGCCTTTCTGATGGCCGTCTTTCAGCGCGGGCTGTCCGAGCGCGAGCTGGCCGACCTGACTGACGCAATGCGCTTTTCGGGCGAGACATTTGATGCAAGCGACCTTCAAGCATTTACGGTGGATAAGCATTCCACCGGCGGTGTGGGCGACAAAACTTCGCTGCTGATTGCACCCATTGTGGCAGCGGCCGGTCTGGAGGGTTCGCCGTCTATCCGGGTGCCGATGATCTCGGGGCGCTCGCTGGGCCACACCGGCGGCACGCTGGACAAGCTGGAGACGATCCCGGGGTTCCAGACGCAGCTCTCGCTGCAGTGCATGCGCGAGGTTCTCAGGGTGTGCGGGGCGGCGATGGTGGGGCAGACGCCGCGGCTGGTGCCGGCGGACCGCATCCTGTATGCGCTGCGCGATCACACCGGCACGGTGGAGTCGCCGTACCTGATCACCGCCAGCATCATGAGCAAAAAGCTCGCGGAGGATCTTCGTGGCTTGGTGTTGGACGTCAAGGTGGGCTCGGGCGCGTTTATGCCCAGCGACGCGGCTTCAACGCAGCTCGCTGAGCTGATGGTGGCGACGGGCGAGCGTGCCGGGACGCGTACCGTGGCGCTGCTCACGGCGATGGATGAGCCGTTGGGCCGCTTTGCGGGCAACTGGGTGGAGGTCTGGGAGTGCGTCGAGGTGATGCGCGGGGTCTGGCACCCGATGTCAGCGAACCTGATCGAGCTCTCCTGCGCGCTGGCCGGATGGATGTTGCACCTGGCGGGCAGGACCGAAACAGGGGAAGCTGGTGCGGCGGTCGCCCGGGAGATGCTGCGCAGCGGTCGGGCGTACACCGCCTGGCGGAACATGGTCCGGGCGCAGGGTGGGGACATCTCCATCTTTAACGACCCTGCGGGCTTCCATCGCCCGAGGGCGCGGCACGTGGTCCGGGCGCCGCATTCGGGGTATCTGGCTGGTATGGATTGCAAGCAGGTGGGCTGGGCGGTGCAGCGGCTGGGCGCCGGGCGCACTCGCCCGGGTGACGCGGTGAGCGCGCACGCCGGGCTGGAGGTGCACGCGAAGATTGGCCAGCCAGTGACAACGGGAGAGCCGATCTTCACACTCTTCAGCGAGCAAGAGGGGCTGCTCGCCGAGCCGGCCCTCACCTTGGTCGAGACCTTGCAGATCAGCGCTGCGCCTCCGCCCACGCGACCCCTGGTAAGGGGACTCGTGCAGCGCCCGGCGCGCCTGGGATGACGTTCAGGCGTACTCTGGCTCAGGCAGGGTGCTGTGAGAGCGAGAGGGTGTTGCCGTCGGGGTCGTTGAACCACGCAATGCGGCTGCCACCGGGAGCGGTCCAGATGCCGCGAGCGTCCTGCTCAAAGAAGCCGTAGCGGACGAAGCTGACGCCCTTGGCCACGAGCTCGTCGATGGTGTCTTCAAGCGCGTCTACCTCCCAGCCGAAGACGGTGAACGGTGCCGGGGTAAACGGCTGCCCGGTGCGAATGACGCGCAACATGATGCCCGGCGGCGGCCCCAGCCGAAACACCAGCGCAAACCGGTCATCGCTCTCGAAGCGGAGGCCGAGAATCCCTTCATAGAACGCCCGTGCGGCCTCCGCGTTCGCAGTAGGGATGAAGCCGATCGGGGCGGACGCAGTAAGGCACATATCGAAGCATCATACCCGCGCTTCGCGCGGGGCAACAGAGAGAACAGGGAGGGCATTCGATGACCCGAACGGGGGAGGTAACGAGGCTACCTTTCGAGCGTCCAAGCTCCAGCACTGCCGCACCAGCCGCGCTTGCACGATATTCTTGGGAAAGAGCCAATGAACCTGCTGCCCAAAGCCTCCGGAAGCCGTCCGCGTCTGGCCTGTGAGATCGCCGAGATGGGCGTGGTGGCGGGGCGATCGCCGGAGCCGGGTGCGCCCCTCGCGGCCGTAAGCCGGGCGGAGCTGGCGGCCGCGGCGGTAGTGCCCAGCCTGAGACCGGGAAATATTGCCGACCGCGTGGCCGTGATCACGGCGGTGCGGCGGGCCATGGAACAGATCGGCGCCAAGGCCAACGCGCGCAATGCAGAGCTGACCCTGGTGGTGCCCGACGCGGCCGTCCGGGTGCTGCTGCTGGACTTCGATTCGCTGCCCAACAAGCTCTCCGACGCCCTGCCGATTGTGCGTTTCCGGCTGAAGAAGTTGGTGCCGTTTGAGCCCGACGAGGCGATGGTCAGCTTCCAGATCATGAGCTCCAGCCGCACGGTGGTGCGCGTGCTCGCCGTGGCCATCCCCCGCGACGTGCTGAGCGAGTATGAGTCCGTGGCGCGGGAGGCCGGCTTTGAACCGGGTGCGGTGCTGCCCAGCACGCTGGCCGCGCTGGCGGGGCTGCGCGAGGGCGAAGGCGCGTCGCTGGTTGTGAATGCGCACACAAACGGCGTCACCACGGCCATCGTTCGCGCAGGAATCGTTCTGCTGCACCGCGGCGTCGAGCTCGCCCAACAGGCAGCGGCACTGCCTGCCAATCTGCCGCCGGCGCTCTTTGAGCCCTCGCTCACCGCCCATGGCGGAAACGGTCACCGGCTGCCGTTGGTGGACCCCGACGAGACCGCGGGCGAGTGGGCCGCGCAGCAGCCCTTGCCCGAGCACGGGCGCAATCCCTACGCGGACCAGATCTCGGCGGAAGCCGCTGTGGAGAACGAAGACGGCCTGACCGGGATGCCGGTGCCCGCTGCGTTCACGGTAGGCGCCGCGGCGGGCGGTGCCGGCTCACGTTACGCCCAGGGCACGAACGGTGCCCGGAGCCGGGCGACCACCTATGATCCCGCGCCGGTGAGCCGCTCGCCCTATGCCTCGCCCACGCTTTCGGCGGACCTGAGCAGCGAGTTGCATAACGCGGTGCTGGTGGCACCGACTTCGCTCGGAACCCTGACCGATCCGGAGGTCGCGGACGATCTACAACAGCTGGTCGCCATGGCGCAGGACGATGGCCCGGAGCCGCCGGTCCATACGCTCGCCCCGGACCTTCCGGCCCAGGAGATTGCTCGTGCCGTGTCGGTAGCGGTAGCGTGGTTTGAGGACTCGCTGGGTGCCGTCCCGGAGGTGCTGCTGTGTGCCGGTCCGCTGGGTGCTGAAGGGCTGGATCGGATGCTGCGCGAGCAGGGCGTCGCGCAGGCTGAGGGGCTGCGGGTGCGCGAGCTGGTCGAAGCGGCCGCACTCGCGCCTGGTGCGGTCACCCAGGCTGTCGCCCGCGGTTCGCTCGCCGGCGTGGTGGGGGCGCTGCGGAGCTAGCGATGCGTGTCCAGGTCAATCTCGCGTCACGCCCGTTCGTAGAGCTGCGGCCCTTCTTTCTGCGGCTGCGGCTGTTGATGCTGGCGCTTGCGCTTGTTGCGGCCGCCCTGGCCTTCAGCGCGCATGTACTCGGCCTCAAGGCAGCGCGGCAGCAAACGGAGCTCGACCGGTTACGCGACCAGACGATCGCCCTGCAAAGGGCCAGGCTCCAGACCGAGCAGCGCCTCCGTCAGCCTGTGAACGCGCAGGTGTTGGAGCGTGCGCACTTCCTGAACACCTTGTTCCTGCGCAAGAGCTTTTCCTGGACGGCGGTGATGATGGACCTTGAACACGTGCTCCCGAGCGGGGTGCAGGTCACGTCGCTCGAACCGGCCGTGGCGACCGACGGCGACGTGGTCATTCGCCTGCGCGTCGCGGGCGAGCGCGACCGCGCCGTGCAGCTGGTCCGCAACCTGGAGCGGTCGCAGCGCTTTCTGGACCCGCGGCTCGGCAGCGAGTCGGCGCAGGCCAAGGAGTCCGGTACCGCCAACGCCGCCCGCCGGGGGCTGGGCGCGCCCGCAGCCTCGGCAGGACCACCGCCCGGGGTCGAGTTCGAGATCCTCGCTAACTACAATCCCTTACCCGCCGGCCAGCCCTACAACGTGAGCCGCGCGAAGCTGGTGCCCGCGGACGAAGCTGGGACAGGCACCCCCGCGCCTGCCCGGCAGCATGTGTCTGCGCCCGGACTTAGCCCCGCGCGGAACGCCCGCAACGGCTATCCCCGCAACGGCGTGGTGCTGCCCCCTTACACTGGAACGGCCTCCGGCGTCGCGCCGCAACCCGGGGGTCCGCGATGAGCTCGATTGCCGTCGTCCCGCCCCCGAACAGCTCCTCGCTGCTGCGCCGCGTGCCCCGCCTCACGGTGCGGGCGCGGCAGCTGCTCACCGCGGTGAATCTCCATTTCGCCGGCGTAGCCGCACTCGTGGTCCTGGACCTGTACCTCCTCGCCCATCTCCTGTTCGTCTGGCAGGCCTTGAGCGCCAGTGGCCAGGACGCGCTCGCACAGCAGCGGACGATGTTGACCGCCGCCCACATCGCCGGCCGGCCGTTGGCCGGGATCGACGAAAAGCTGGCGAACTCGACCGCGGAGGCCAACGCCTTCTACCAGCACCGCCTGCCTTACGCGGGCTCGCAGGTCGCCACGGAACTCGGCGTGCTCACCCGGCGCGAGGGCGTCCGCCTGGGTACCGTGCGGTACTTCTACCAGCCTCAGCTACCCGGCAGCTACGCCCTTACCGAGGTGCGGATCGAAGCCAGCATCTCCGGCGACTATCGGCCCGTGATGGGCCTGATCAATGCGCTGGAGCGGGACCGCCTGTTCTTCGTCATTACCGGCATCACGCTGACGGGACAACAGACCGGGCAGGTCAACCTGCGGCTCCGGTTGACCACTTACCTGCGCACGCCGGGACCCGACGACACCCCCGGCGCGCCCGCGCCCGACGCCGCCCAGCTCGACCCCGCCGGTGGCGCCCAGTGAAGGCCGGCGCAGAGAATCGCAAGA
>CAXTWN010000018.1:0-306 GCA_964248055.1 uncultured Acidobacteriaceae bacterium
GACCTCCGGGTAGACAACCCAGGCCTGGAGGTTGCGTCCGCCGGGCTCGTGGATCGTGACGTACTCGCCGTGCCGGGGGCTTTGGGCAAGGGTGTCCTTGGCCCACTGCTGTGCGCAGGCGCTTGGCGTAGGGAGGGCTCCACAAAGGGCGGTGGCGACGAAGAGGCTCAGCGCGGGGAAGGTCGACCGGTACATTCGGACGAGTCTAGCGACGCGAGAGGGCGGACGCAACCTCGGGATCCGCCGACGATGGACAGGGCGCCATCCTGCAGGAACAGCAGGCGCGGCCGCGTGCTGCAGCCCGCC
>CAXTWN010000018.1:316-5640 GCA_964248055.1 uncultured Acidobacteriaceae bacterium
CTGTATAGGAGAAGCCGGGTACCTTGCTGGCTGTCAGGCTTGGGCGAGGCTGGTGAAGCGTTGCCTAGGAGCGGTGCAGGACACACTTCAGCCGCACCCAGAAGCTTACCGGAAGGGGGTTCGCGAGTTCCTGCACACGCCCGCGGCGCTCGGCGACGTAGTCCTGCCACTGGCGTCGGGGAGGGACGCTTTGGTGGTGAAGCGGCGCCGAAATCAGCGCGCCGGAACGCTGCCCTTCCCTTACCTTTACAGGCCGATACAGCGTAGCGTTCCGAGATCCTTCGCGCATGGGCAAAGGATAGCGACTCCACCCGGGGGAGCGAATAGCACCTTGGTGGCCTCCGGCTCTTAGCTGCCGGAGTGCGCGTCCAGCTCCCGCGTCGCTTAGAGCCCGGCGGCGAGGTAGCCGGACTGCTTGGCCGCGAAGTCGCTGATGTAGGGAAGCTTCAGGTAGCTGCCCTGGGAGGCCTTTACGATGCAGATGATCCAAAGGATCAACATCGCTAAGGAGCCGAAGGCGAGGACCAGCAAGCCGAGGATCGGGATGATGCCGATGATGCTGAGACAGATCCACACCGCTGCGAGCCCGAGGCACTGAAACGAGTGGAATTTCACGAACGGGCGCGTGTTGTAGGGCGCGATGACTAGGAAGAGGATGGCCGGAAGAATGGTGACATAGGCCAGGGCGCCCGCGGCGGTGTCGGTGAGGCCGGCGTCGGTAAGGGCGACCGGGGTGGCTGGAGGCGCGTAGGGCGGCTGGGCGTAGCCACCCGGCGGCGGGATCTGGTTGTAGCCCGGGGGTGGAGCCTGCCCGTACCCGGAGACCGGCGGGGTCTGGGCGTAGCCGCCGGGAGAGTGGGCATAGCCGCCGGGAGTCTGAGCGTAGCCGCCGGCGGGCGGGACCTGAGAGTAGCCGTTGGCCGGTGGGTAGTTCGGGTTGGAGGAGGCTTCGTAGGGGGAGCCTGGGGGCGCGCCGCCCTGGGGGGTTGGGTCTTCCATGATGCCCTCGCATTTCTTCCGGAGACGCGGGGAGGTTGGCTCGTTCAAGCTCGGGGGCTGACCTGCTCGCTGGCGAATATTCGGTGCAGCCCTTGTATCACGGAGGACGTTTCGCCGAAACAGAATTCCATCAGCGAACCAGTGGGCTGGAGGCTGTCGGGCTGGCGGTTGGCCCCTTCGGCGGCGGCGGAAGAAAGGGATGGCGGACGGTGATGCCTTTGGGCAGGGTGGCCGCAAAGGTGTTGAAGGCGAACTGGAGGTCCTGCAGGTCGGCCTCGGGGGTGGCGTAGTAGTTGACGCAGGGATCGCCAAGGGCGACCGGCGGTTCGTTCAGGCAGACCTCGCCGAGCAGGGTCCAGTCGGCGGGAGGCGCGCCAAACCAAAGGGCGTAGTCCATGACGAGGCCGACCTGGTGCGCGCGGACCTCGGCGGCCAGCCAGGCGGTGGATTTATCGCGCTGGCGAGCGGCGTCCGGGGAGGCAAGTCCCCAGAGATCAAGGACATATAGATCGGGGCGACGGCGATAGCTCACCAGACCGAGGTCGTTGACCGCGATGTTGCCGTCGTAGAAGTCGTTGGCGAAACGGTGCATCTGGTACTGCTCGCGATAGACGTCGTGGCTGGAAAGCGGGACGGCTTCAAAGGCTTCGAGGTACAGCAGGGAGCAGCCAAAGAGGCCGAGGGCGTACCAGCCCAGCAGCGGGCGCGGGCGCTCATGCACCACATGGAGCAGGATCAGCACGCTGAAGAAGACGATGTAAACCTCATAGCGGTGGAACCAGTGGAAGCGGCCGACCAGCAGCTGGAGACCTGCCGCGAGCGCCGCACCGAAGAGCGCCAGGCGGCGCGGGCGGAGGGGCTCGTTCCAGGCCACGCCGAGCAGCGTGAAGAACAGGACGGCCACCAGCGTGTGGTGCGGCTCGGTGAAGATGCCCAGGAGGTTTTCGCCGAGGAGATAGAGCCCGCGCTGCTGGATGCCGTTAGCGCCGGGAACATGGCTTTTGACCAGGACGGAGGTGGGTAGCCAGGGCAGCCCAAGATGGTGGAGAAAGACGGAGAAGAGAAGCAGGGGCAGGGCGCTTGCCAGAAGCAGACCTACGGCTCGGCGGGGCTGGTGCTGCCCGAGCAGCGCGACGGCGACGGCCAGAGAGATGCCCAGCGCTTCGTAGCGCACCAGCGGCGCCGAAGCCACCGCAACAAGGCACCACCAGGGAATGGGACGGCCGCGCAGACAGGCGATGAGCCCCCAGGCGCCGGCTCCGGCGAGGAGGACCTGCAGGGTGTGCTCCATGCCGATAAAGGTGAGGCCGAGGAGGTTGCCGATGAAGACCAGAGCGACCGTGGAAAGGACGCGGTCGGCGAGTTCAACGCGAGGAGATGCGGCGGCAAGTGACGGCCACCGGGCGACGGCGGCGCCGATGAGGAGAGTCGCGGCCATGCCGGCCAGCAGATTCAGCGCGAGCGGAACGTAGGGCTGCCAGGAGAAGCGGGCAAAGGCGGCGAGAAGAAACGGCCAGAGAACGCTGGAGGAGGGCGACGCGGGCTCGCCGGGGTTGATGCCATAGTGGCCGTGGGCGATATTTTCACTGAGCGCGAGATGGATGTAGGGATCGTCGAGCGCGTAGAGGAAATGACCGCTGTTCCGGTGCTTGATGCTGAGGAAGAGAAACGCCGCCAACGACAGGTAAAGGACGACGGCGAGCGTCGCCAGCTGCATGGTTTGGCGGCGCTGGGCGGGGTCCGCAGGAATCGCCCGGCTCACAGGCTCAGCCTACCATGCGGGTCTGCGGCTGTCTGACTAGGAATCGAGGGTGCGGCTGAGCTCTTCGCGGCGCTTCCAACGCCGGGCAACAGCCAGCCAGAGAATCCCGACAGCGGCGAACATGGGCACAACGGCGCCCTGACCAGCGGCAGGATGCTGAGAAGAACCCGCAGGATGGAGAAAAAGAGCCCCGAGACCATCGATGAGCGCGGCGAGGAGGAAGAGCGCGCCGGCCAGGGTGGCCAGCATAATCCGCGTCTTTGACGGGGTCGAGGTTGTCGGGGGCATGCGAAGGATCCTCGCCTGTACTGTACGCTACCGGTCGCGATCGAGGAGGCCGCCGACCAGACCGCCGAGAACCGCCGCGGTGCCCACGCCCGAGCCGATGCGCTCGCCGCCGCCTTCGCGGGCAAGGTAGGGCTGGAGCGCGTGAGCAAGGTTGGTGAGCGGCAGGGTCTGCAGCCAGATGCGCCCCGGGCCGGTGAGTGCGGCGAGAAAGATGCCGTCCCCGCCAAAGAACATGTTGCGGATGCCCTGGATGCGGGTGATGCCGAAGTTAACCGAGGACTGGAAGGCGCCGACGTGGCCGGGATGCACGCGCAGGGTTTCGCCGGGACGGAGATCGCGCACCACGACCTCGCCCCCGAGCTCGAGCCAGGCGGTGCCGATCCCCGAGACCTTTTGCAGCAGAAATCCATCGCCACCGAAGATGCCGGCGCCCAGAGACTGCTGAAAGCCGACGCCGAGCTGGATCTGGGGCGTCGCGCAGACGAAGCCGTGACGATGGATCAGGTACTCGTGACCGGGGCCGACCTCAACCGGCAGGATGTGGCCCGGGATCTTGGCGGCAAAGGCGACCTCGCCCTGGTAGCCCTGCGCCTGGTACTCGGTCATGAACAGGGTGCCGCCGCCGGCCATGCGCTTGATCGCGCCAAAGAAGCCGCCCCCGCCCGCGAGCTGGGTGTGGGTAGTCATGGCGATGGTCTGCGACATCCAGCTGAGCTGGCCGGCCTCGGAGATGACGCTTTCGCCCGGATCGAGCAGCAGCTCCAGGGCGGGCATGGTGGTTCCAACGATGCGGCTTTGCATGGGGTCGAGCCTCGTGTCCCCACAGAGTACGCCAGAGAAACAGTTTCGGTTCCCTGAATCGGGACTACTCGCGACGCAGGGTGATGGCGGGTTCGAGCAGGCTGGCGCGACGCCCGGGGATGGCCACGGCAAGCAGGGCAGGAACCGCCAGCAGAGCGGCGGCGCCGAGGAGAACGGGGGCGGAGGCGGCGCGGGTCCCGAAGAACTGCGCGCGCAAAAGAAAGCCGGTAAGGGCCGCGCCGAAGAGGCCGGACACGAGGCCGCCGGCGATCCAGCGGGACTCCTGCCGAAGCAGAAGGGTGACGACCGCGGCGCGGGTGGAGCCGAGCGCGAGGCGGATGCCCATCTCGCGCTCGCGGATGGAGACCTCGTAGGCGAGCAGGCCATAGGTGCCGAAGATGGCGAGGCCGAGCGCGAGCGCGCCGAAGGCGAGGGCGATCTGCATGGAAAAGCGGCGCAGGACGACCTGGTGGGCCATCAGCTCGGGTAGGCTTTCGACGTACCGGACGGTGATCTGGCTGTTGCGGCGCAGGGCGCGGCGGACGGTTTCGTCGAGGGCGGTGGGGTCGCCGGCCGTGCGCAGCATGAGCGTGATGCTGGCATCGGGGCCGTCGGCTTCGGGGAGGTAGAGGTTGGGCGTGGGAGCGCGTTCGAGCGAGTAGCTGTGCACGTCTCCGACCTCGCCGACGACGGTAGCCCAAGCTTTCAGCTCCCCGGAAAAGATGCGGTGTCCGATAGGGTTTTCGCCCGGCCACTCCTGGGCGGCCAGGGCGTGATTGACGATAGCGACGTGCGCGCGGCCGTCGTCGGCGGTGTTGAAGTCGCGGCCGCGAAAGAGCTCCTGGCCGACGGTGCTGAAGTAACCGGGGGTGACCTGGAAGACGTCGGGCGCAGTGACGTGGGGGTGGTTGCAGGCGTCGGGGTGAAGGTCGGTGCAGAAGTCGTACTGGTTGATGCGGCCGAAGGGGGCCTTGCCGAGCGGGCCGCGGGCGGGGTCGCGCACGGGGCCGCGGAGATCGGTGCTGGCAAGGAGGAGATGGCCGGGGTCGAAGCCGAGCGGCTGGTGCAGCAGGAGAAAGACGGAGGAGACCATCCAGCCGGCGGCGGCGACCAGAACGAGCGCCAGCGCGAGCTGGGAGGCCACGAGCAGGCGACCGGCCCGACGTAGCCCGGTGGAAGCGGAACTGCGGGCGGAGCCGTTGCTGAGATCGGCAAGGAGATCGGGCTGCAGGCTCCGCAGGGCCGGCAGGACGGTAAGCAGAACGGCGACCACGAGGGTGACGAGGGCGGCAAAGGCCAGCACGGGGAGGTTAAGGCGGGTCTGGGTGAGGCGGGGCAGGTGCACTACGCTGACCTCGCGGGCGGATCGGACGAGCGCGGCGGCCAGCAGCATGCCTGCAGCGGCGCCGGCGACGGCCAGGGTGCAGTTTTCAGCCAGGAGCTGCCAGAAGAGATGGCGTGGCATGGCGCCGAG
>CAXTWN010000018.1:5716-16697 GCA_964248055.1 uncultured Acidobacteriaceae bacterium
TAGGGCGCGGTGGGTGGCGCGATGGGCTAACTCGGGGCGGCGGCGGGTAAGACGGGCAAGCAGCAGATTGGTGAGGTTAGCGCAGGAGATCAGCAAAAGCATGCCGCAGGCAGCGAGGGTGGCGAACAGGGCGGAACGGGTGCCGGTGCCCACGGCGTAGTCGGCGTAGGAGGTAAGCACGGGGGTAAAGGCAGGAGGGTACACGTTGGGGTAGTCACGGCGGAGCTGGTGTTGAATGGCCGTGAGCTCCGCGGTCGCCTCGGCGAGGGAGACATCGGGTCGGAGGCGGCCGACGCCGTGGAAGGAGGATTCACCGCGATCGGTAAGGGACTTTGCGCCATCGCAGCTGAGCGGCGTGAGGACGTTGGAGCCGTCGAGGTCGCCGCCGGTTTCGAGCGGTGCGAGAACGCCGACGACGGCGTAGGTCCTGTGGTCAAGCTGGACCGTGCGCCCGGTCAGCGCCTTGCCGCCGCCCATGCGCCGCCAGTAGGCGTCGGTGACGATGGCCTGGTCAAGGCAGTCTGCTTCGTTGCCGGTTTGGGTGAAGTCGGTGCCCAGGGCGAGCGGCGCCCCCAGGGTGCTGAGGAAGTCTTTGGAGACGAGCAGGCCGTCGGCATGACCGATGCCGGCGGTGGACTCGATGCGGGGCGCCCAGCCGGTGTACGCGGCCATGGACTGGAAGGAGCGGCTGCGGTGTTGCCAATCCACCAGGGTTGGAATGGAGAATGAGCCCCAGGGCTGGGCGCTGACGGCGACGAGGCGGTCCGGTTGAGGGAACGGGAGCGGCTGCAGGATGACGGCGTAGAGGATGCTGTAGATCGCCGTGGTGACGCCGATGCCCAGCGCGAGGATGAGGACGACGGTG
This sequence comes from uncultured Acidobacteriaceae bacterium, assembly GCA_964248055.1. Classification (GTDB taxonomy): domain Bacteria; phylum Acidobacteriota; class Terriglobia; order Terriglobales; family Acidobacteriaceae; genus Granulicella. Next base: position 6,582 of record CAXTWN010000018.1, read on the forward strand.
AGGGCAAAGCCCGGCGCGCGTCGGAGCTGGCGAAAGGCGGGGCGGCAGGCGTGGATCATCCGGGACTCCTTCTCAAGTCGGAACACCGGAGGTGAAGCAATTGCCCGGCCAAAATCGGGGGCAGCCCCATGGTCGTTTGGCCGAGCTTGCGGGCGGATGGTGTCCGGTTTTGGAACGCTCCTGTTCAAAAGCGGCCACCCTGCCGATAGGGAAGAGTGTTGGCGCTAGGCGAGAGGCAGGGGCGAGTGATACGGTGCTTTGCCATGGGCTGCTTCGTGCGACCGGGGCAGGGTTGTCGTTGAGCGAGGCTGGGTGATGGCGGTTGCGGCTGTGGCGGATGCTGTGCCGGTGCGAATGAAGGCCCCGGCGCGCGAGCGATTGTTGTCGCTCGATGTGCTGCGCGGCCTCACGATGGCGGCGATGGTGCTGGTGAACGATCCGGGGTCGAACCGGGTGTTCTGGCCGCTTGATCACGCCGAGTGGAACGGGGCGACGCCGACCGACATGATCTTTCCCTGCTTCCTGGTGATGATGGGCGTGGCGATGACGTTGTCGTTTGCGGCGCGGCTGCAGCGCGGGGCCACCCATGGGCGCCTGGCGGTGCATGCGGTGCGGCGCGGGGCGCTGATCGTGCTGATCGGGTTGGCGCTGAATGCACTGCCCACCCTTCATCTCGAGACGCTGCGCTTTCCGGGCGTGTTGCAGCGGATTGGCGTCTGCTACACCTTGGCGGCGTTGTTGTACCTTGCCCTGCCTGGGCCGGACGCCGGGCACTGGAAGCGTCAGCGGACGGTTGTGTTGGCGGTGGTCGCGGTGGGGCTGCTGGCGGTGTATTGGGCGCTGCTGAAGCTGTATCCCACGCCGGGCTTCGGGCCGGGGCGGCTGGACCCGCTGGGCAGCCTGCCCGCGGTGGTGGATCGCGCGGTCTTTGGCACGCACCACGTCTGGCGGTGGGCGACGACGCCCGGTTACGGGAACGCGCCGACCTACGATCCGGAGGGGCTGCTTTCCACGCTGCCCGCGCTGGCGAATGTGCTGTTCGGCATCCTGGCCGGCGAGGAGTTGCGGACGCGGGCGACGCGGCGGCAGCAGTGCGCGGCGCTGGCCGTGGCCGGGACGGTGCTTTGGCTGCTGGGGTTGGGCCTGAGCCATTGGCTGCCGCTGAACAAGAAGCTGTGGACCAGCACGTTTGCGCTGTTTACCTCGGGGCTGTCGATCCTGCTGTTGGCCGGACTGATGTACCTGGTGGACATCCGGCAGCGGCGGCGGGGATGGGCCTTCTTTCTGCTGTTTGGGACGAATGCCATCCTGGCGTATGTGCTGGCCGATCTGGTCGCCATCTACTCGGACCGCATCCATGTCGGGCCGAAGCTGTCGCTGCACGGGCTGGTGTTTCGCGACCTGTTTGCGGGTTGGCTGCCGCCGGACGTCGCATCGCTGGGATACGCGCTCCTGTTTGTGGGCGTGATCGCGGGGCTGTTGTATCCGTTCTATCGGCGGGGAATCTTCCTGCGAATCTGATCGAGCGGGCGAGAAACGCAGGACGCGTCTCCTGCGCAGGGCGCAGCCTCAGTGGGGCAGCGCCATGGCGTTCTGGATGTAAGCCTTGGTGTTGAATTTTCTGGTTGAGCTTGCGCCGCTCATGTAGCGCCGCTTGCCGAAGACCGGGCGCTCCGGCCAGGGGCGGTCGAACTTGCCGAGCACGGTCCAGGCAATCGAGGCGTAGCCGTTGGGATCGCGCCCGTCGAGGAAATACTTGTCGTTGAGGTAGATGAGCCAGTCCATCGCGGTGGGCGCGTCGGGGGTCCACTCCACGATCTTCTTGCCCCAGTACATGCGCAGGTAGTTAGGCATCCAGCCGTGCCGCACCATCTGCGTCTGGGCCGCGTTCCAAAGCTCGTCAGCGGTGGCGGCGGTCTCCAGCTGTTCGAGCGAGTACAGCTGCTCTCGCTTGTCCTTGTCGTGCCTGGCGATGGTCTCGCGTGCCCAGTTGTCCGCGCAGTTCACGTTGTCGTAGTCCGGCTGGTAGCGGCAGAAGTTCACACTTAGCTCGCGCCAGGTAATGACCTCGTTGAAGTAGCTATCCCGCGCTGCCTCCAGGGCAGGGTTCTTCTCCACAGCCGCGTTTACCGCGAGCGCAATCGTCAAAGGCCCAATGTGGCCGAAGTGGAGATATGGGGAGAGGCGGCTGGTGGCGTCGCGCTCGGGATGCTTGCGGTCATCGGCGTACTTTTCGAGCTTTTGCTCCACAAACAACTGCAGGCGACGCCAGGCCTCCTTGCGGCCGCCCTTCCAGGCCGCGACCGGCGGCACGCTGCGGTCAAAGTCCGTCCAGCCATGGGTGAGGTCTTTGTAGACGTCGTCTGCAAGCAGGGTCTTGGGCTGCTGCCAGGCTTTGTCGGCGCGAAGGTTTTCATAAGGTTTCACGAACTCCGGCATGAGACGGCGGAGGCGCGGACGAGCGATCGCTCCGGAGTACTGCGCTTTTTCGAGCAGCTTGGAGGGCACGATCACGTCCGCATCGACGGTCCAGAACGGCACCGAGAGCTTTTCCGTGCGCTCCGCCCGCCAGCGCTCCGGGACGCGCATGGGGTTCTCGTCGCCGATGACCATCGCGGCCTGCACGTCGGCAAAGAAGCGCTCGTGGTTCTCATGCGGGGAGCGGCGCATCACAAAGCCGATGCCGCGCTCGGCGCAGTCTTCGGCCACATCGCGCAGGCCTTCGTTCAGGAAAACATACCCGCGCAGATTGCCATGAGGAAAGTTCTTGAGCGCGGCGAAGTAGGCCACCACGGGTAACTGCAGGGCGTTGCCGAGCGCCACGGCCTTGTCCAGCGCGTGATTGTCCACGCCGCGTTCGGCGCGCTGCATCCAGTAGACGATGCACTTGCCCGCCGGATCGGGAGCACCCGGGCGCCGCACGGCGACGCGCGCATCACGCGCCAGCAGCTTCATCGCCGCAGGTACGGCGGGATCCTGCTGCAGTTCCTGCGCGTTGCGGGCGAACTGTTGGTCCTTCTGCTGCGCCGGGTTTAGGGTTTCGAGGTTGGAAGGCAGGCCTGTGGTCATCTCGTCCGCTTGGATGGCGGCCGCGGTGTGCCTTGTATTTCGCGTGATCAGATGAGTTCCACAAGGTAAAAAGCAAGGGCGCAGATCGGCGACAGCGCGGTTCCGCGACGGTCTGTCTAGCCGGTTGAGGGCGCGCCGCGGTTCACGAAGCGTTTTCGTCGCCAGCGGAGCCGGCGGCGGGATGCGCGGAGTACCGCTTCCGTTACACGGTGCCGCAGAGGAGCTTGTCAGCGTGGAGATAACTTGTTGCGTGATGAAGCCGTTGCGGAGTACAGTCGTTTATCGATATACATCGATCATCGACTGCCATGCCAAAGCGAAAACTCGATCCCTTGCCCCTGGCTGCGTTTCAGATCCTGCTTTCCCTGGCGGGCGAGGATCTTCACGGCTACGGCATCATGCGCCAGGTGGAAGAACAGACAGGCGGCCGCATGCGCCTTGGGCCAGGAACGCTGTACAGCTCGATCGGGACGCTGCTCCAAGAGGGGTTGATCGAAGAGGTCGACCTCAGCGGCGCGGCGGAGAGCGGCCCCGAGCGTCGCCGAACGTACCGGTTGACGGCGGCAGGACGGAAACTCGCGCGCGCGGAGGCCGAACGACTCGCGCAGATGCTGCGGGTCGCCCGGGTGAAGAAGATCTTCAGGGGGGAGTATGTCTGAGAAGGTGTATGCGCTGCTATTGCGCCTGTACCCCGCGAGCTTCCGCAATTCGTACGGCGACGAAGCCCTGCAGTTGTTTCGTGACCGTGCTCGCGAGGAACGAGGCTTTGCCCCGGCGCTGAGGCTGTGGGTCGACCTGCTGGCGGATCTGGCGGTCTCTGTGCCGCGGGAGCATCGTCCTCGTCGGCCCGCTCTGGTGCATGCCGCGGCCTGGAGCGGACGTGGCGTGCCTTCGTTCCATCTGCTGGAAGGCGAAGCGCCGAGGTTCCCTTCGCTGCTGTATGGAGGAGCGCTGACGCTCCTTCTGTACGCCTTTCTGTTGTTTCTGGCCAACCACGGAAGAAGTCACCTGCGCTTTGCCGATGGAAGTGCCCAGCAGCGTGCAAGTTCTTCAGGTGCATCGGCGCCGGGTCAATCCACGCAGAAGGCGCAGGGTGCCGCAGCGGCTCCTGCGAGGGGCAATGCCAAACCGGACAACACACCCAGCGACGCCTCTGCGCGAGCCGCGCCTGGGACCGCGCGCACTCTCAGCCCCGCACAGTCGAAAGCAGCCGAGGCGCACCTTGCACTCGCGGTTAAGGAACCATTCAGGAGATTCGATCTGGCCTTGGTAAAGCGGAACAGGAGCAGCGATCCGGTCTCGATAAACTTCCCGCTGGGGCCCGGCGAGGCGTACATAGCCACCGGCGGGTATTTCCATGTGACAAATCTTCCGCTGATCGGCTACATCGCCTTCGCGTACAAGCTCGACGACGAGCAGGCCGCGGCGCTGCGGCAGCACGCGCCGGACTGGGTGAAGGATCACCGATACGACGTGGAGGCGCGGGTGAAGGGAGATCCGGGCAAGGAGGACATGCGCGCGATGATGCGCACGCTGTTGGACGAGCGCTTCAGGCTGAAGATGCGAAGCGACCCGCAGCAGGTGGCGGGAAAGGACGCGTTCCTGCTACAGCCCGGAGTGGTGGACATCGATGTGGTGCGACGGAGAGAGCGGACTTCGGCGAGCCTGGGACGGAAGAGCGGCGTACAACGCACGCAATGATGCGTGGGCGAGCAAGAGGAAGCCTCTGATGATCTCTGCATGCAGGGTCGGGCGGGTTGCTTCGCGAACGGCGTTGCTTCCGGCGATCGCCGCGGTGGCTCTGGCAGCGCCGGTGAGCGCGGCGCAGGGAGTTACGATGAACGCCGATCACTTCGGGGGGATGCTGCACCCTTCGGGCACGCGGCCTTCGTTTGAGGTGGCGGCCGTTCGGCAGAGCGCACCCGGTGCGGAGATAAGGTTTAGCGGTATCTCGATGTACCCCGATCGCCTTGAGATCCGCGGCACGTCGCTGAAGGATGTGATCGAGTTCGCCTACGCGGTTCCGGATGAGAAGCAGTTTGCCGGCGGCCCGGGCTGGATGCGCACGGAGCGGTTCGACATCACAGCTAAACCAGGCGAGGCGGAGATCGCCTCGCTTGGGAAGCTATCCCCCACGAAGCTCCATGAGCAGATGCGACTGAGGCTCCAGTCGCTGCTGGAACAGCGGTTTGCGTTGCGGGTGAGCTTCGTCGCCAAGGAGATGCCCCTGTATGCGCTGGTGGTGGCCAGGGGCGGATTCAAGTGCAGGAAGGTGGGACCGGATAGCGCGGCGGCCTTCGATGGCCCGATCGGCCCCCCGCCGCCACCGCCTGCGGGCGGTAACGGACCGATGCGGGCAGGCCACGAGCCCGGTGGCGAGCAGGAGATGCACTGGGCGGCGCAGGCGATGCCGTTTCCGCTCATCGCGGCGTGGATCAGCCAGCAGCCTGAGCTTGGCGGCCGCGTCGTGGTGGACAAGACCGGCATCAACGGGGTCTTTGACTGCGACATCTCGTGGGCGCCTGACGTCCCGGGGGTTGCCGGTCCGGGCCTCTTCACGGCGCTCGGGGAGCAGATGGGATTGAGGCTGCAGCCGCAGAAGGGACCCGTGGAGACGATCGTCGTCGACCGCATCGAGCAGCCTTCCGCAAACTGACGTTGAGGTTGACCTTGGCCGGGGCGCCTCGGTTGTCCAGGGGAGAGGGGATGCCGTTTGGCGCTCGAATCAGGTCCGGCATCTAAACGCGGTGAAAGCGTGAAGAGGGGTGGACGCGTGGCCGAGGACCAGCTGCTGAATCAGACAAACGAGGCGAATAAGCACCAGGACAGCGCGACCCATGACGCGCCCGGCAAGTTGACCGGGGACCGGGGCGATGCGAAGGCGCAGCCCTCCGGGTACCGGGGCGAAAATCCGGGGACAGCCGGCTCGGGGGAGACGCATGTGGAGTCGGCGACGCCGGACAATGCGGTGCAGCAGCTCAACCCGTCGGCGCCGGGGGACACGGGGACCACGCCGGGCTCGAACGGCAAGGTGGGGTAAAGGAGGCGACGCGTGACCGCGGAGGACTTTCGCCGGCTGGCGGAGACCGATGGGGTCACCCTGCAGGGCGCGTCGCGGACCGCGCAGACGAGCCTCTCCCCGAGCGCCGAAGATAGCACGAAGGGGTCATTCCCGCGAAACGCGGGCTCGCATCCTTTGCTGCCCGGAGCGCGTCTATAGCTATGGTAGACTTTGTTGCACTGTAGACTAGCGCCTTGAGTTGCCGAGGTTGCTGTGGATGGGTGAATCGTTCGGGACCGGAGTAGAGGTCCGAGGCAAGCGATGTCCATAGATCCGCAGCACGCTCCGCCTGCGCCCGCGGCCCTGACCGCACCCTGTCTCAGCGCCCCCGTGACAACCCTGGAAGAGCTGCGTGCGCCCCTACCCGCGCGACAACCTTCCACAAGATTTTCACTCCCGCGCCCCTGCGCCGGGAGCTTTTTTGAGGAGTGCGGCACCCGTGGCTGACGAGATCGACAAGTACGAAGAAGACGTAGACCGGCTGATCGACACAGGCAAGGAAAAGGGTTACCTGACCTATGGTGAGGTGAACGATCTGTTGCCAGGAGACATTACGTCGCCTGACGACCTGGACGATCTGCTGACAACCATTAACACCCAGGGCATCGATGTGCTTTCGGGTGAGGGACGACGCGGGCGCGGCGGCGAGGACCGGGACGAGGAGAGCGAAGAGCGCTCCGAGGACTCGGACGTCGAGCTGGATCTGTCGCCCGGCACGCTGGAAAAGACCAACGACCCGGTGCGCATGTACCTGCGCGAGATGGGTACGGTGCCGCTGCTGACCCGCGAGGGCGAGGTCGAGATCGCCAAGCGCATCGAGCGCGGGCAGATGCGCGTGATGAAGGCGATCTCGCGGTCGCCCATCGTGATTCGCGAGATCTCCGGGCTGGGCGAGGACCTGAAGCGCGGCGTGCGCAACATCAAGGAGGTCGTGACCTTCGACGAGGAGGAGCTGACCGAAGAGATCGTGCTGTCGCGCGTGAAGAAGACGGTCAAGCGGATCGACGAGCTCGTCAAGCACCAGGGCAAGGCGGCCGAGTTCCAGGCCAAGGCCGAGGACCCGAAGCTGAAGGCCAAGGAGCAGCGCAAGGCTCGGTGGTGCATGGGGCGCGAGCAGGTGTACGTCACGCGTATTGTGCGCGAACTGAAGTACACCAACGCCGAAAAGAAGCGCCTGCTGGACAAGGTCAACAAGACCGTCGACTCGATTCGCATGCTGGAGCGGCAGATCCGCTCACTGGACGCGAAGTTCGACGCCTCGCGTTCCGAGGAGTTGAAGAAGGAGTACCGCCGCCAGCAGAAGAACTGCCGCACGGATCTGGAGCGCATGGAGCAGGAGATCGGGATTCCGATCGAAAGTCTGAAGCGCACGCAGCGCGAGATGGTGCAAGGCGACATGGACGCCGAGCGCGCCAAGCGTGAGCTGATCGAGGCCAACCTGCGACTGGTAGTGTCGATCGCAAAGAAGTACACCAACCGCGGCCTGCAGTTCCTGGACCTGATCCAGGAGGGCAACATCGGCCTGATGAAGGCGGTGGACAAGTTCGAGTACCGGCGCGGCTACAAGTTCTCGACCTACGCGACGTGGTGGATTCGTCAGGCCATCACACGCGCCATTGCGGACCAGGCACGGACGATCCGCATCCCGGTGCACATGATCGAGACGATCAACAAGCTCATCCGGACCAGCCGCCAGCTGGTGCAGGAGCTTGGGCGCGAGGCCTCGTCCGAGGAGATCGCCCGGCGAATGGACATTCCGGTCGCGAAGGTGCGCAAGGTGCTGAAGATTGCGCAGGAGCCAATCTCGCTCGAGACGCCGATCGGTGAAGAGGAAGACTCGCACCTTGGGGACTTCATCGAGGATCGTATGGCGGTGTCGCCGTCCGATGCGGTGATCTCGGTGAACCTGAAGGAGTACACCTCGCAGGTGCTGCGCACGCTGACGCCGCGGGAGGAGCGCGTGATCAAGATGCGCTTCGGCCTGGAGGACGGCAGCGAGCACACCCTGGAAGAGGTCGGGCAGAGCTTCCAGGTAACCCGCGAGCGCATCCGGCAGATCGAGGCCAAGGCGCTGCGCAAGCTGCGTCACCCCAGCCGCAGCCGCAAGCTGAAGGCGTTTGTGGATGGGGTCAAGGAGCTGTAAGCGTGGTGAGCGACGCATGTCGCTCGGCCAACGCCGGCGTATGAGGGCAGGCCACGCGGCCTGCCCTTTTCTTTGCTCCGGCTTACGCTACGTGGTTGCGCGCGAGCCGGCGATGAGGATGTCGACCAGGCGACGAGCGCTCGGCTCCCAGCCCGGCAGGGCGGTGGTATGGAAGGTGCCGATGAGGGCGCGCAGGAAGTCGTGGGGATCGGTGTCCGCGCGTAGATCGCCGCTCGCGATCGCGCCTTTGACCAGCGCGATAAAGGCGGAGTGAATCAGGTTGCGGGCGCCCGCCAGCAGCCGCTCCGAGCCTCCGGTGACCGTATCCATCGCAGGCAGGATGAGCAGTTTGCCGGCGACGTGGTCGATGAAAAGGAGCATCCAGGCGCGTAGCGCCTCGAGTGGCGGCACGGTGGCGGCGAAGCGCTCCTGGGCCGCGACGAGCTTCTCCACCTCGCTGCGGTAGACGGCCTCGATGAGGGCCTCGCGGGTGGGGAAGTGACGGTACAGCGTGCCCGCGCCCACGCCGGAGCGCCGGGCGATCTCGTCCAGCGCGGCCTCGGCGCCGTGCTCGGTGAAAGCTGCCTTGGCAACCTCCAGAATGCGCTCCCGATTGCGTTGGGCGTCGGCGCGCGTCTTCCGTCCTGGCAGAGGCGTCGGCAGGTGTTTCGCGGGCATACACAATCTTTACAGAAAATCAGTGCAACCGGAGGCGGTCTCCGCTACTCTGATACGGAGACACTCTCCGCTTTATTGCGGAGAGGGAGTGGGCACACGGCTGATGCTCAAAGAGCTTGGCCGGCAACGGAAGAGGAGAGCGCAATGCGGGTATTTGTGACGGGAGCGACGGGCTTCATTGGGACCGAACTTGTGCGGGAGCTGGTCGAGGCAGGGCATCAGGTGCGCGGAATGACGCGCAGCGACGCCGGGGCGCAGCAGCTGGAGGCGGTAGGCGCGGAGGTGCATCGTGGCGATCTGAAGGACCTGGACAGCCTGCGCCGTGGAGCGACCGGGGTCGACGCGGTGGTGAACCTGGCCTTCGATCATGATTTTTCCAACTTTGCGCAGAATGGCGAGGATGAGCGCAAGGCGATCGACGCGCTGGCTTCGGTGCTGGAGGCGGGCAAGCTGTTGGTGGTGACCTCAGGGATTGCGCTCGCGAGCGGCGGGCCGGGGCATCTACGCACCGAGCAGGATCCGCCGCTGAACTACCCGGGGATGCCGCGCAATCCGGAGGCGACGGCGCGGGCGGCGGCGGAGAAGGGTGTGCGTGTGGCCATTGTGCGTCTGCCGCAGGTGCACGACACCCGCAAGCAGGGACTGGTGTCGATGCTGCTGCCGATCGCGCGCGAGAAGGGCGTGGCGGCCTATGTGGGCGAGGGAGCGGCGCGGTGGGCCGCGGCGCCGCTCAAGGCTGTGGCGCACCTGTACCGGCTGGCGGTGGAGAAGACGGGTCCGGGGGTGAAGGTGTACCACGCCGTGCAGGAGGAGGGCGTGTCGTTGCGCGACATCGCCGAGGCGCTCGGCAAGGGGCTGAAGGTGCCGGTAACCTCGATCCCGCCGGAGCAGGCCGCCGAGCACTTCGGGCCGTTTGCGCACTTTGCGACCCTGGATATGCCGGCCTCCAGCGAGGGGACGCGCCACGCGCTGGGCTGGGAGCCGACCGGCCCGGGCCTGATCGAAGACCTCACGAACATGCAGTACTAACGGCACGCAGTATGTACGCCAAGCAGCAGGTTCGGAACGCGACACGCCCCGGGGACGACCCGGGGCGTTTTTTTGCGACGGTGCTCGTGAGCTAGAACTGGATGCGGGCTGAGATCTGGCCGGTGCGAGGGCCGGG
>CAXTWN010000018.1:16707-33881 GCA_964248055.1 uncultured Acidobacteriaceae bacterium
GTCTGGGTGCTGGTGACGACGCCGAACTGGCCGCTGGAGATGTTGAGGTTGGGGTCGGCGAGGTTGGTGTGGTTGAGGACGTTGGTGAAGGTGCCCTCGGCGCGGAGGGCGACGCGTTCGGTGATCTGGAAGCTCTTGCTGAGGCCGGAGGAGAGCGCGACGGTGCCGGGGCCGGTGACGGAGCCATCCTGCGCGTTGCCAAAGCGGCCGATGGGCAGAGGAGCGCCGGGCTGGCCGCTCCCGGTGGTGCAGGGGCTGCCAGGGGTCCAGGTGGGGTCGCCGGGGCAGACGTAGGCGCCGGCGCGGATCCAGTCGTTGCGATTGCGGCCGGTGGTCGGGATGGCGCTGCCGATACGGTCGGGGTTCTGGGCGCGGTGACCTAGATCGCCGTAGAGCCCGCCGTTGAGGCCCGAGCCGGTTCCGGAGGGATCACCCTGGCCGGACGGGAAGTACGGAGTCTCAAAGGGGCCGCTCTGCCATAGGAAGATGTTGCTGGTCTGCCAGCCGCCGATGAGGAGGTCGAAGGCGCGGGGCATGCTGGAGCCGAAGGCGCGACCGCGACCCACCGGCAGCTGGTAGACCAGGGTGGTATTCCACCGGTTGCGGCGGGTGCCGTAGACCTGGCCGAAGTCGATGCGGGGGGTGCCGGCGTAGGAGGCGCGGTTGCCGCCGTTTTCGCCGGCGAAGGAGGTGCTTTGCGGACCCTGGTTGTCGGACTCGTTTTTGGCGAGGGTGTAGGTGGAGTCAAACGTGAGGCCGTGTGCCTGGTGGTGCGCGATGTCGATCTGGAGCGACTGGTAGTTGGCGTCGGCGCCGGTGGAGCGGGTATTGATGCGGCCCCAGTTGGGGAAGGGCCGGGCGGAGAGCGGCTGGTTGTAGGCGGAGACGGTGCTGGAAAAGGGAAGGTTGTTGAGGTCGGGCGCCCAGACGAGGTGATGGGTGGCAAGGCCGATGTAGGAGACACGCGCGCCGAAGCCGGTACCGAGGTCGCGGTCAACGGAGAAGCTGGTCTGTTCGGAGTAGGGGTCGCGCCAGTTGATGTCGTTGCCGGTGCCGAAGTAGGCCTGGCCGTAGGTGGGAGCGGCGGCGGCGCTGCCGGAGCCGGTGAAGATCTGCGGCCAGACGTAGGAGGGACCCTTGGCGGTTTCGAGATTGGTGTACTCGACGGTATCGGCCTGCAGGGTGCCGGTGAGGGAGTAGAAGCTGGAGCCGAGCAGCGTGATGTTGTACATGCCGAAGCCGCCGCGGAGGGTCAGCTTGTCATTGCTGAAAGGCCGGTAGGCAAAGCCGATGCGGGGCATCACGCGGTCTTTGACGGTGGTGCGCAGACCGCTGGGCAGGCCGGCCTGGCTGTTGTCCACCGTGGGGGTGCAGGGAGCGCCGTTTTGCGCGGCGACACCGGTGGTCTGGCCCACGCCGCAGGAGTTGAAGCTGGCGAGGAAGGGCAGGGAGAGCAGGTTCTCCTTGCCATCGGGGTAGACCACGCGGCCGGAGAGCGGAACGGAGGGGTCGAAGTTGCCGATGTTGCCGGAGGGATCGTGATAGGCGGGGTGGAGCTCGTAGCGAAGGCCGTAGTCGAGCGTGAAGTTGTTGCTGACCTTCCACTGATCCTGCACGTAGACGTGGTAGTGGAGCGTCTTGCCGTCGTTGTCGGACTGGACCACGTCATAGAAGGTCTGGTTGGGGGCGCCGATCAGAAAATCGGCGAACTCCTGCCCGGTGAACTGGGCGCTGGTGTAGTCGAAGGTGCCGTAGTTATCGGCGCCGTTGAAGCCGAGCGGGGTGATGGCCTCGATCTGGCGAATGTCCGCGCCGAACTTGAAGCTGTGCTGGCCTTTGATCCAGCTGAGGCTGTCGTTGTACTCGAAGGTGCGCGATTTGGTGATGGAGGAGAGGCGATCGGCGTTCTCGCTGGTGAGGAAGTTGAAGTCCAGCTCGGGGACGCCGTTGTAGTAGAGGTTCTGCAGGCCCTGGAGGCCCGTGGAGGTGACGAAGCCGGTGCCGTTGAAGGGGTTGGTGGTGCCGCTGGAGTTGAGCGTAGCGCCGAAGCGGACCTCGTTGAGCAGATGCGAGGTGAAGTTGTAGTTGAAGGCCGCGACGACCACGCGGTTCTGGTTCACGTTGGAGTCGCCGGGTACCAGGAGCGTGGTTGGTGCGGCCTGGTTGATGTTCTTCCAGGTGAAGCGCGCGAAGACCAGGGCCTTGTTGCCGAAGTACTGGTCGCCGCGAAGATCAAACTGATTGGAGAAGAGCGAGGTGGCCTTGTTGGTGATGTAGTTGACCGCGCCGGGGACGTAGACGCTGGTGTCGCCGACGTTGGGATCGGGGAAGAGCGGAAGAAAGGCTGTGGCGGCCGCGCTGACCGGCACAGTGTAGTTGGCATAGGTACCGCCGGTGAAGGGGTTGGTCAGCGGCTTAACGCCCTGCACCCCGCTGAAGTTGCCCTGCTTCATGGCCACGGTGGGCACGGAGTACTGGAAGGTGCTGGTGCGCGGGCTGCGATAGCCCTCATAGGTGCCGAAGAAGAAGGTGCGATCGCGGCCGTTGTAGAGCCTGGGGACAAAGACCGGGCCGCCGATGCTGCCGCCGAAGTCGTTGGTGACGAGGCTGGGCTTGGTGAGCGAGCCGAAGGGCCGGGCCTGCTCGCCGCTGTCCTGGTGGTAGTAGAAGGCCGAGCCATGGAGGTGGTTGGTGCCGCTCTTGGTGATGGTGGTGACCTCGCCGGGCTGGCCGAACTCGGCGTTGTTCAGCACGCCGTCCACGCGGATCTCGGCGATGGAGTCACCGGAGGGAAAGGCGTCGGCCAAGGGGGAGTTGGAGGTGGTGCTTTGCACCGTGACGCCGTCCACGGAGACCTCGGTCTGGAAGGGCAGACCACCTTGCACAGAAAGGTTGCCGCTGTTGTCGGACTGCACGCCGGGGAGCACCTGAATGATGGTGAGGGGGCTGGTGCCGCTGACGCTGGCGCGGTAGTTGGCAGGCAGATCCTGCACCTCGACGGCGGGTAGCGAGGCGTCGATGGAGGGCGTGTCGGTGGCGATCACGCCGGCATCGCCGGAGTTGACGGTGATCTCCTGGCCGACGCTGCCGACCGTGAGGCTGACGTCTTCGCGCAGCTCCTGACGCGCGGTGAGCGTGAGGCCGGTGATGAGCTGGTGCTCAAAGCCCGGTGCGGTGACCTGCACGCTGTAGTGGTCGGCGGTGAGGTTGAGCGCCTGGTAGTTGCCGGCGCTGTCGGCCGTAACGGTGGTGCGGACGGAGGTGTCGGTGTCCGTGATGAGGACCGTGGCGCCGGGGATGGCGGCGCCGCTGGGGTCGCGCACGGAGCCGAGGATGGACCCCTGGATCGATTGTGCGTGAAGAACTCCGGCGAAGGCGAAGACAAGGGTGGCGCCGGCAGCTTGCGAGAGTCGCTGTCTCATGAGGCTTCTTTCTGCAGACACCTGGGCGGAGGAGGTGCGCTGCATGGCTGTACATCTCTGGAGTGACTGGATTCCACCATCGGTGAATGAATGGGAGATTGCAGCCGTGCTAACGACTCGCTACAAATTCTCTAGACCCAGGCGCTACGCATCGGGGCCGGGCGAATGCAACAATCCGCGCCCCCAGGGTTCATCGTGCAGACATGAACCGGAGCGATACTGACGGGCATGCTTCGTAGATTTCTTCCTGTTCTGCTCTGCGGTGTCGTGGCTGCGCGCTGTGGCGCGCAAGGAGCGAGCCCTGCGCCCGCACAGAATGTGGTGCTGGTGATGACCGATGGCCTGCGCTGGCAGGAGCTGTTCCGCGGCGCCGATGAGACCCTGCTGGTCCCGAAGAAGTACTACGATGGGCGCAAGGTGGATGCGCTGAAACAGGAGTTCCTGGCTGCCACGCCGGAGGAGCGCCGGCGCAGACTGATGCCCTTTGTGTGGGGCACGCTCGCCACGCAGGGCATGTTGTATGGCGATCAGGATGCGGGGTCAGAGATGTATGTGACCAACGGGTTCAACTTCTCGTACCCGGGCTACTCGGAGACCCTGACGGGGCATGGCGATCCGCGCATTCACTCCAACGACAACGTGCCCAACCCGAACGTCACGGTTTTGGAGTGGTTGAATAAACAGCAGGGTTTTCAGGGACGTGTGGCCTCGTTCGGCGCGTGGGAGGTGATCGATGGCGTGGTGAACAAGGAGCGCTGCGGCTTTGTGGCGAACGCGAGTTATGAGCCGCTGACGGTGCCGCCCATCTCGCCGCAGCTGGCCGAGATCAATCGCATGAAAGCGGAGAGCCCGCGGATCTGGGACGACGAGGTCTTCGATGCGCCCGAGTTCGATACGGCGATGGAGTATGTGAAGGCGCATCATCCGCGCGTGTTGTTCATCTCCCTTGGGGAGACCGACGACTGGGCGCATGGCGGCAACTACGGCGAGTATCTGCTGTCTGCGCGGCGCGTGGACAGCTACCTTGAGCAGCTTTGGCGCGCGCTGCAGGCCCTGCCCGAGTACCGCGGCAACACGGCTCTGATCTTTACGACGGACCACGGCCGTGGAGCGCAGGGCGATGGGTGGGAGTCGCATGGGCAAAAGCTGCCGGAGTCGAAGTACATCTTTGCCGGCTTCCTGGGAGCGGGCGTGCCGGCTGCGGGTCTGCAGCGTGATGTTCCCGCGGTGACACAGAGCCAGATCGCGGCGACCCTGGCGGCTCTGGTGGGGGAGAACTGGCCTGCCGCGGAGCCACGGGCAGCGATGTCCATCGTGTTCCCGGGAAGCCAACGCTAGCCGATCTCGCATCCTCGGCGGGTGATTGTGGCGGATAATGGCACGGGCACAGGAGCGCACGCACAGCGCTACGCCAAAGAGGAGTCACTGGTGCGAAATCAGGTAGCAGGGTTGTTCCTTGCGTTCGCTATCGTGCATGCAAGTTGTGACGGTCAGCAGGTTACGCCGTCCAGCTCACCGGAGCCGGTTGCGATGAGCGACGCACGGATAGCTCTCGTCGGCCGCTACGGTACGGCGGATGCTGCCGAGCCAAAGAAGAGCAGCGGGATCCGCTTGGGATATCCAGGCGCGGGCTTTGTGGTCGCCGTTCGAGGCCGCGCGCTGGGGCTGCGGCTTGGGAGCACAAGCAAGACGAACGCGCTTTCTGTCGTGGTGGATCACGGCGCGCCGAGCTTCATCGTCCTGACGGAGGGCGAACAGGTCGTGCCCTTGCTCGGCGAAGCCGCAGGCGACGAGGATGAGAGCCACATCGTCGAGGTCTACAAGCGCAGTGAGACCTGGCAGGGCTTGATCGATCTCCAAGCCTTGCTGCCCGGGCCCGGCACCGAGCTGCTTGGAGCGCCTCGTTTGCCGGTGCGCAAGCTCTTGTTTGTGGGGGATTCGGTCACCTGCGGCGCGGGCGTGGCACGCGATGCCAAGTGCACCAACGATCCGGCGCGGCCGAACGAAGACCCCTACGATGCCTTCGACATGGTGCTGGGGCGTCGACTGGATGCGCAGGTCGAGTTGGTCTGCTACGGCGGGAGAGGACTTGAGCGCGACTTCCGCGGGCTTGCACTGCGTGACGGCGTGCTGAATGCACCGGACTATCTGGATCTGGCAGTTGCCACGGACGCACCAGCCACACGCCAGCCCTGGGTCGCATCGCGCTGGGTACCCGATGCGGTTGTGGTGGAGCTCGGCACCAATGACTTCAATCTGCAAAAGACCAGGCCGCTGGATGGCAGTGCCTTTGTAAGAGACTATGTGGCGTTGTTGCAAAGAATGCGCGCCGAGTTCCCCCATGCGGCGATCCTTGCGACCGAGGGCCCGATAGTAACGGATCCACTCCTGCGAACCTATGTACGCGAAGCGGTGCGGGGAGCCAACGATCCCCGAGTGACATGGGCACCGTCCAGGCATTACCCGGGCAACGCCTGCGATGGACATCCCACCCTGCCGCAGCATGAGCATATGGCCGATGACCTCGAACCGTTGTTGCGCAAGGAGCTGGGGTGGTAAAGCAAGTTTCGGTCGTCCTCAAACGTTTGCTTGTGGCTGCGATCTTGTGCCTTTCGGTTCCCATGGGGCAAGCGCAACAGAACGCTCCGCCAGACGATCCCGTCGGTGCGGTTGATGTGTTCACTGGCACCTCGAACTCGCGCTGGATGCTGTTTCCCGGTGCCACGACGCCCATGGGGATGGTGAAGTTCAGTCCCGATAACCAGGGGAACGTGTGGGACGGCGGGTATGAGTACACGGTCGGAAGCATCAGCGGTTTCAGCTTCCTGCATACGCTCGGCCTGAACAGCTTCAGCATGATGCCCTTGCGCGGCAGCATCGAGAATGAGCCCGGCCAGCCGAAGTTGTTTCCCGGCAGCAGTGATGGTCCCTTCGGCACGATGTGGACCGCGGGGTATCGCTCCCGGATCGACAAGAAGACCGAGACCGGACACCCCGGGTACTACGCCGTCACGCTGCTGGATGCGGACACGCGCGTAGAGCTTACGGCCACGGACCGCACCGGCTGGATGCGCTTTACCCCCTCGACCAAAGGAGCCACTCATCTCATCCTTGATTTCGGTTTACCTGCGGAGGAGGCAGGCACGATCGAAGCCGTTCACGTGCAACGCAAATCGGCGCATGAATTCATCGGTTCTCTTACCCAGCGCAATCACTATGCAGGCGAGTTCACGGTGTACTTCGATATGCAGCTTTCGCGCGATGTCGGGGCGATGAATTCCTTTGAGAACGGCGAATACCGTGGCACCGAGTCCAACTACGGAACGGAGTGGCGAAGACCGCGTACGTTGCGGAACGATGTACAGGAGTTCCGCTCCAACCGATCGGGAGGCGTATGGATCGACCTCAAGGCGGAGCCGGCAACGCCGCTCGTGATTCGGACAGGCATCAGTCTTGTGAGTGAGGCCGAAGCGGAACATAACCTCGCGGTGGAAGCAGAGCCCTTCGGCTTTCGCTTCGATGCGGTCGCCGAAGCCGCGGCGGCCACCTGGAGACGCGTGCTCGGGCGCGTCGAGGTGCAGGGTGGCAGTCCGGATGACCGCACCAAGCTGTACACCAATCTTTATCGTGCCTACACCGGCAAGGCGCTGCTGGAGGATGTGGACGGAAGCTACCGCGATGCCTGCGGCGTGGTCCAGCAGCTGCCCGCGGGTCCGAAAGCTCATGTGTACTCCAGTGACGCGCTTTGGGGAGCGCAGTGGGACCTTGGTCCGCTGTGGGCGCTGCTCGACCCTGACCTGATGAACTCCTTCAACGCCGCGCTGGTGCGGCAGGCCGAGCGCGGCGGATGGTTGCCCAGCGGGACGCCCAATATGCGCTACGCGCCCATCATGGACGCGCACCACGAGATCGCGCTGCTGACCGGAGCGTGGCAGAAAGGCGAGCGCGGGTTTGACGGCGAGGCGGCCTATGCGGCGATGAGGAAGGTGCTTACGGAGCCGGCTGTGCCGTACACCTGCAACGGCAGCTACCCTGAGGGGCTGGCCGGGGATCGGCATATGGCGGCGTACCTTCGTCTCGGCTATGTGCCGGAAGAGGATGGTCCGGCCTCGTCGACGTTCGAGTACGCCTATGACGATTCCTGTGCGGCAACGATGGCGGCGGCGCTGGGTCACACGGCGGACGCGGCGTTGTTTCGCAAGCGGGCCGGGAACTGGCGCAACAGCATGTCGCCGGAGACCCACTACGCGCAGCGGCGAAGTGCCAACGGCACCTTCCTCGAACCCAACGACATCCATCACTTCGGAACAGTAGGCGGCTGGGCCGGGCCAGGATTTATGGAGGGTACGCCATGGATCTACAGCTGGTTTGTGCCCCAGGATGTTCCCGGGTTGGTGGCGCTCGTCGGTCGCGACGCCTTCAATGCGCGCTTGGAGGAAGGCTTCGCGAAGGGCTACGTCGATCTCACCAACGAGCCAAACCTGCAAGCGCCGTGGCTGTTCAACTACAGCGGCCGGTCCGATCTTACGCAGGAGCATGCCCGTGCTGTGTTCAGCGAGGTCTTCGACACCTCGCCCTTGAATGGCTGGCCGGGCGAAGAGGACGAGGGACAGATGGGGGCCTACGTGGTGCTCGCGGGAGTCGGCCTCTTCGACGTGGAGGGTGGCTGCGCGGCACACCCTGCATATCAGATCAGTGGTCCTGCCTTCCCTCAGGTCACCTTGCACCTTGCGGGCGGCGACCTGCGCATCCTCGCTCACGAGAACAGCCCCACGAACGTGTACATCCAGAGTGCTCGCTGGAACGGCAGGCCCTTGTCGAAGCTCCGCATCGCCCATGAAGACCTCGAGCACGGCGGGACACTGGAGTTGCAAATGGGACCACGTCCGGCAACGTCTGGCATCAGTGCTCCAGAGCTCCACTAGTCAGGCGCGATAGGAGACAAGGGCTTGCAGAGTTCACGCCGGACCTTTCTGAAGAGCTTGGCGGCGCTGCCGTTGGCCGATCTGGTGCCCGGTCACGCCTTGGCCGCGGTACAGGGGACCTCTC
This sequence comes from uncultured Acidobacteriaceae bacterium, assembly GCA_964248055.1. GTDB lineage: Bacteria > Acidobacteriota > Terriglobia > Terriglobales > Acidobacteriaceae > Granulicella. The sequence continues at coordinate 25,179 of CAXTWN010000018.1, forward strand.
GCATCGGCAGCTGGAGCGTCGAGCACGATCTGCCCGTGTACACCTATGAGGGGCCTCTCACCTTCCCGCGCGGCGAGGGCTTGCCCGGCGACGATGCGCTGCCGGACGACCCTTACTTCCTCTTGGGCAACTACCGGCTGACGCTGTTCACGCATGCGAGCGGGCACTTCCAGATCCTGACCGGGGAGCGAGCTTGGGGACGAATAAATCAGGGACCAAAGCCCTGGACGGGCGCGAACTCGGCGTCGTTGCAGGTGGAAGAGCAGCAGATCCCGTTGATCGGGCCTGAGTGCGAAGCCGCACGAACGGCGGCCAAACGCTTCGGCATAGGTTTCGCGCAATACACCTACCGCCCCGTAACGGAGGTGCAGGTCACCCGCACCCTCAGCGTCGCACCGTCTCGCGTGGTTGGCACGGGGCAGAGCGCCTTCCTGCTCTCTGTACGCTTACGCAACCTCGGCCGCAGGGCGCGCCGTGTGCGCTACTGCGAGGAGGTCCGAGCGAACTATGCACAGATCTTTGCTGCATTCGATGCGCGACGCACGCAGGTGCAGTACAAGCCCCAGATCGTGCGGGCGAAGCACATCGCTCTCTGCAGCTTTGCCCCGCGTGCTGCGCAAGGGAAGTTCCTGCTCGCAGCGGATGAGGCGACTCCCTTTGAGCTGGAGCCGCCAGCCTTGTTCCTCGCACCGAGGAAGGAAGCTGACGGCGAGGCCGTCGTGGTACAGGCGCCATCGGGCGAGCACAGCCTGCAGTGGCAGATGTCGTTGACGCTTGATCCCGGCGAGGAACGCTTCATTGAGTGCGTAATCGGGTATACGCGTGAAGGTCTGGACGGGGCCGAGCGTACCATCGCAGCGTTAACACCCGAGTCAGGCGACGAAGCGCCGCCGTACTTCCGCAACGCCTGGCAACAGCAGTTGCCTCCCTTGAGAGAAGAGACGGACGTGGACCTGCGCCGCGAGATGCGGTGGCACGCGGGCATGCTCGAAGCGATGGCGACCTGGAAAGAAGACTACGACGAGCGCTTGTTCCCCAGGGCATGACCTACGACTACGAGTGGGGACGCATGCTCAGCAGCCGCGATTGGGCGCAGCACGCGCTGCCGTTATGTACGACCAACCCGCCGCTGGCGCGATCCGTCCTGCGCCTGATCATGAAGCGCATGCACACCAGTGGTGAGATCGAACTGAATGAGTGGGGCTTTCGTTGGGTGGACAGTGGTGCCATGCGCACAAGCGACCAACAACTCTTCTTTTTCCTGCTACTTGTGGAGTACCTGCGCGTCACCAACGACAAGACGCTGCTCACGGAGCTTCTCCCGTACTTCGGCGAGCAGGGAATCGTTGCAGGGAACGCACACAGCGGACTCGCGCACGTTCGCAGCGCCTTCCTTTTTCTGCGCGATCACATCGGAACGGGGCCGCACGGGCTTGTACATTTGTGGAACTCGGATTGGAACGATCTCTTCTACTTCTGGCCCACCGTGCTGCCGTATAACCAGATGTTCGACCAGGCGGAGTCCCACATGAATACGGCGATGGCGCTTGTGGTGCTCGGCGACCTGGCGACACGCTTGAGTTCGCTACATCTTGCGGGCGCGAGCACCGAGGTCGAGGAGCTTGTCGCGAATATTCGCGCGTTCCGTGACGCGCTTCTGTCGGCCTTCATGGCGGACTGGGGCGACCGAGCCTTTCCGCGGCGAGCCTACCTGGGCGGCGGCCGCAGTGTCGGCGAGGATGAGATGTGGCTTGAGCCGCAGGGCTATGCTCTGCAGATTGCCGAGTTGCGTGAGGAGCAACGGCGCTCGCTCTGCGCTGAGATCCAGCGGCGACTGCTGCAGGGAGAGGCGCTGGGTGCACGGCAGATTGAAAAGCCGGAGCATCGCGGATCCACCCTGCCGGGCACACGGGAGAACGGCGGCTTCTGGTTCGCGTTGCATGGCCCTGTGGTCCTGGGGGCGGCCATGCTCGACAGGGCCACGGCGCAGAGGCTGCTGAAGAGGCTGACGCTGGCGTGGTATGCGGAACAATACCCGAAGTTCTGGGTGGGCCACTGGACCGGATCCGACTCGTGGGACAGCTCGCTCGCACCACAGTCCGGGCTCTCGAAAGGGTGGATGCCCTTCTGTGCGCACGCCCATGCGTGGCCGCTGTACACCTACCTCCGCCTCAACGAAGACTCGACCGGGCGGCATGGCTGAGACATGGAAGTGCACCTGGTTGACGGCACCTACGAGTTGTTCCGGCACTTCCATGCCCTGCCGCGCGCCAAGGACAGGGACGGTCGCGAGGTGGCCGCGGTGCGGGGCGTGCTCGGCTCCATCCTGGGCATGATCCAGGGCGGGGCCACGCACATCGGCGTCGCAACGGACCACGTGATCGAGTCGTTCCGCAATGAACTCTGGCCCGGGTACAAGACCGGCGAGGGCATCGAGCCTGAGTTGCTCGCACAGTTCCCTCTGCTGGAGGAGGCGCTTACGGCGCTCGGCATCATGGTCTGGCCGATGGTCGAGGTGGAGGCCGATGACGCGCTGGCAGCCGCGGCGTTGAAGGCCGAGCGCGACCCCGGAGTGGACCGGGTGATCATCTGCACGCCGGATAAGGATCTCAGCCAGTGTGTGCGCGGAACACGCGTGGTGCAACTGGACAGGCGTAAAAACCTGGTCAGGGATGAGGCGGGCGTCATCGCGAAGTTCGGCGTTGGTCCTCGCTCCATTCCGGACTATCTGGCGTTGGTCGGGGACGCCGCAGACGGCTACCCTGGGCTGCGTGGATGGGGCGCGAAGACCACCGCCGCCGTGCTGTCGCGCTACGGCCATCTAGAGCAGATTCCGAGCCGCGCTCGGGACTGGCATGTAAACATCGCGGCTCCAGCAGAACTCGCGGAGACGCTGCGGTCGCATTACGAACTGGCTTTGCTCTTTCGCGATCTGGCCACTCTGCGTACGGAGGTGGCGGTGTTTGAAGACGTCGACCAGTTACGCTGGCGTGGACCCACCGCGGCGTTCGAGGAGATCGGCAGAAAGTTGGACGCCGCTGTCCTCGAGAAGACGCCGCGTCGGCGGCCCAAGCGCGTGTCGCCGTAAGGGTCGGATGCTGAAGGCGCTGTCCCCTTTTCTGACGGACGTGTCGATCTCCATAGAGAAATACTCATGTTTCGTTGAACTCCTGACCGAGGGCCGCGTGGCGAAGCCCTCGGCTGCGGAGGACCCTCCCTGCTGCAAGGAGAACGCAGACAGGATCTGATCCGCGCTAAGCTGCTAGCGGAGGATGGAATGGCGCCGACCTCGGACAAAGGTGACGAGTACGAGCTTCTGGAGGCGCGGCTGAAGACGCTCCTCCCGGAGACGTATCAGGACTCCTATCAGGAGGTGCAGCCCGTCTCCATGGGCTCCGCCGGTCTCAAGTTCGGGCCAGATGGTCGCGTCCTGTGGGGCGAGATCTGGGGATCGTTCTGCGACCTGGCGATGGCGGGCGGACCGCCCCATCGAGGCACGTTGCTCGAACCCGCGACCGAGGCGTCCATCGACCTTGAGCCAGGGCGCTACCTCCAGGTCGTGAATGAACTTTGCCGCGGTATCGAGATGGTCTCGGGGCTCGCGGCCGAGCCATCGGACGTTCCCGGCTGGCTGCATGTGGACTGCCCGAGCGCGAGTATGGCGGGATGGCTGGCCCGCGCGATCACCATGGAGAACGTCTCCGCTCACGTCGACGGTATGGTTCTCCATATTCCCGCAGGCCCGCACTTCCGGCTGGAGAAAGAGATGAAGAACGTGATCACGGCGATCGCGAAGACCTGCCACTACTGGCTGGGCCATACCTCTGTCGCCCAGCACCGCGCGATCGCCGATCTTCTCCGCATCATGGAGGCTGAGTCGCCGTTGATCCAACCGCCTCTTTCGAGCCGCACCCCAGGGACGCCTGCCTTCGAGAGGCTGCGCGAGACCATCGCCGCAAAGATCCACTCCCAGACCGGCCTTCAGGCGACCGGTCTTGCGTACCACGGCTGGTTGGGGATCGACACCGTGAGTATCCCGGCGGCGATTTGGCTCATGCGCATCATGGTCGCAAGCAACGTCCTGTGCAGGCGCGAAGGAAACTTCATCTACGTCCCCGTGAACCCCTCCACGGATCACGATGGCGATCGCATGAGCGCTTGGGTGGCACGCGCCCACCGACTAGCGCGTGCTCAGGGGGCGATCTAATCTCGCCACGCTTACGCGGTCCTCGCGCTCACGTGCGGCGTGCCAAGGATGTCGTCGCTGAGTCCGCTTACGATCGGCTTTAATCTACTCCCACCTTCGCGATGGAGGCTCAGGTATGTGTCGGAACATCAAGATGCTGTTCAACTTCGATCCGCCTCTCACCCCGGATGAGATCCATGCTGCGTCGCTCCAGTTCGTCCGGAAGATCAGCGGCTTCAATAAGCCATCCAAAGCGAATGAAGCGGCGTTTGTCTCCGCGATCGATGCAGTCTCCAGCATCTCGGCGAACCTGCTGAAGTCTCTCCAGACGAACTCGCCTCCGAAGAATCGCGACGAAGAAGCCGCTCGGCTGAAAGCTCTCAGCGCGAAGAGGTTCCGTGACGGGAGGGCCTGACGCAATACCGAGACGCTCCCGGCTCTGCCCTCAAGCCTCGACACCCAAACACAAGCACCCTCCGCGCATGGAGCGCAGGAGGGTGCTTTCCGGACGGCTTGCGGCCGGGGGGATCCAGTTGCGGTAAGAACCTAGGCGGCGGTGTGGGCGGGCGTGGGCTCGATCGAGACGAAGCGGCCGAGTTGGCCCTTGTTCGAGAACTTCACGATGCCATCGACCTTGGCGAACAGGGTGTCATCGGAGCCGCGACCGACGTTCTTGCCGGGCTTGAGCGGGGTGCCGCGCTGGCGCACGAGGATAGACCCGCCCGTGACCAGTTGGCCGCCGAAGCGCTTCACGCCGAGCCGTTGTGCATTCGAATCGCGGCCGTTCTTGCTGCTGCCTAAGCCTTTTTTGTGTGCCATTTCAGTGCCTCATGGGCGGCTTCGCAGGAGCCGCGCGGAAGTGGAGTAGTGCTGGTCCGAGCAGAAAGCAGGTCCTTCGTTTCGCTCAGGATGACGATTTCGAGAGCCAAGCTGCTTCTGCCCTGCCTTGGGTAGACAGGAGCTACTTCTGCTCCGCCTCAAAGGTGCGGCCGCCGACCTGGATCGCGTTGATCTTGACCTCCAGGAAGTTCTGGCGGTGACCCTGCATCTTCTTGTACTGCTTCTTGCGCTTGTAGTGGAAGACCAGGATCTTTTCGCCGCGACCGGTGCCGACGACGGAGGCGAGGACCTTGGCGCCGTTCAGATCCTGCTCGAACTTGCCTTCTTCGCCCGAGACGGCGAGCACATCGGCGAACTCGAGAGTGCCGTTGTCGTGGGCGGCGGTTTCTACCTTCAGGGTGTCGCCGGGTGCGACGCGGTACTGTTTTCCGCCGGTGCGAATGACTGCATACATGGTGCCAACCTCGTCGCGGGGCGCTGTTTGCCGCCGCTCGCGTCTTCTGAAACAGAATGAAACAGAACTTGTGTGCTGGTTAGAGCAGCGCTGAAGCTGCCCCGCCGGAGCGTTCCGCCTGCGTAGCCGAGCCGCGCTCGTGCCCATTCGGCGAATCGCCCGGCTCCGCAGGCCCACCACGGGCTGCTTGGCCAAACTACGTAAGGTTACCGGAGACGGGATGGGGGGTCAAACAGCCCCCCGCGCCGGAGCGCAGGGCCCGCTTACCTCGCCCTCAGGCGATCGTCGAAGGTCCAGGTGCTCAAACTGGTACTTCCCGGCCTGGAGCTTCGGCAAGGACTCTTGTTCCTTAACGTTCTCCTGGTTGCGTCTGTGGCCCGCGCACAGGCGGCGCCCACGGCCGCGCGTAACGTGGATCTCACGGTCTTTGCCGGCGTAGCAAGAAACTACACCGGCCTCAGCGGCGGGCAGAACGGCAGCGTAAGCGCGGGGCTCGACCTCAATCTGCCCCCGGTCTTCCTCGTCCGGCCTTCGCTTGAGGTGCGCGGTCTATCTCCCTTCAGCAAAGGCAAAGTGGATGAAGAGAAGGACCTGCTAGGCGGGGTTCGGCTTGGAACCTCCCTTGGCTCGGTCGAGCCCTATGTGGACCTGCTGGGCGGCCGAGGTGAGATCAGCTTTGTGCAGCCGTACGTCACCTTTGCGGGGACGTTCCTTTACCGGCAACCCGCTTCCACGGTGATCTCTCCCGGCGCGGGCCTTCGCGTGAGACTGAGCGGCAACCTTTCGGCCTTCGGCGACCTCCAGTTCAGCACTGGGATACCCCGGCCTCCCTTTCCGGTCACCTCTTCGCCAAACCGCTGACCGCCGGCCTGGTATACCGCTTTGCGCTTGGGCGGGATCGCCCGCGCTAGCGAGATCAGCAGAAAGCTCTGCGCTCATTGGGGGCTGCGCGAAAGAACGCCTGCAACCTGCGAAGGTCCAGCCGCGAGTGGCGCAAAGATGTACCCCGCGGGCAGGTCTGGAAGAAGATCTGCGTCCAGAAGCAGCAATCGGCGTTCTGCAGGGGGCACGGCCTGTGACAGCGGCACGGGGGAAAAGAAGTACGGGTCGAAGAGGGCTTCGCGTGGAGCGGGCTCGGTGGAGACCTGCTGCACCAGGCGGCGCGCATAAAAGGCGTCCGTGGTGACCGGGACCACGGTACCCACACGCCAGACCAGCAAAGGTCCTGGGAGGGGCGCTGCTGCGAGGCGGGTCTGCTGCAGCAGGGCTACGGATTCTCGGTTGTCGGGGGTGGAGAAGCCGTTGGGCAGGCGCGGGCTGTGCAGAGCGCGGCGGGGGCGGGCAGTAAGGAGCGCGCCAAGGAGGTAGGCGACCGCCAGACCGAGCGCCAGGAGTGCCGGGTGAGGACGGGACGACTGTCGCGTTTTCAGCCAGTGGTGAAGGAAGGCGCCGGTCACTGCCGATAAGGCTGGATAGGCGGGCGCGATGTAGTGCGGAAGCCGGGTTTGGACGAGGGTGAAGAGGAGGAGAACGACAAGAGCAAAGATCGTGAAGGGTTGCAGGAGGCGCAGCTCAGGACGACGAAGGGGGGCGGCGAGCGCCCAGGGAGTAAGCAGGGCGAACGGGGGTGCGGAGACCAGCAGAACCCAGAGATAAAACCAGGGCGGCTGGGTGTGACCTTCCATGGCGCGGGAGGCGCGATGGAGGACGTGCAGGCCCAGGTATTCGCGGAGGAAAAGGTGGCCAAAGCGGACGTACATCGCGACGTGCCAGGGAAGGACAAGCGCAAAGAAGAGCAGCAGGCCGAAGCAGAAGGTCTGCGGAAAGCGCAGCAGGCGCTCGGGGCGCACGGCGAGGAGAACCAGCGCGGTGGTGGGCACAACCAGGCTGGCAGCGCCCTTGGTCATGAGCGCCACGGCGGAGCCAGCCCAGAACAGCCACCAGCCGTGGCGGTGCGCCTCGGCGACCTCGGCGAGGCCGATCACGGCGAGTAGGCAGCCGAGGCTGAGCAGGGTGTCGGTTTCGCCGGCGCGCGCGGCATGTTGGAAGCCGAAGGCGCTGAGCAGGAGGACCGTGGTAAGCCAGGCGGTTTGGCGGTTCAGACGGCGCTCGAGCCAGGTGTGGAGAACAGCGATAATGGCGACGCCGGAAAGGGCGGACGGCAGCCGGGCGGCCCAGGCGTTCAGCCCGAAACAGCGCAGGGAGGCGGCGACACACCAGAATAGAAGGGGCGGCTTTTCAAGCCAGAGATGGCCGTTCCAGTGGGGGACAACGAAGCTCGTCCAGCCTCCGGACAGCATCTCGCGGGAGATTTCGGCGTAGATGCCTTCATCCCAATCGGTGAGGGGACGATGGCCCAGGAGGGGAAATAGGACAGCGACGGCGAGGAGCGCGGCGAGGAGGGTAGAAAGCGTCGAACTTGGGGCTGCAGGCCTCAGCTTTGTCGCGCTGCCTGGCAATGTTGCGGGTCGCTCGCGCATTTGCCTAAAAACTACCTCGAAGGTGAGGCGTCGACGCACGCGAAACGAAGCTCCAAGCCCGGGCGCGATCGGCGCTTTTGAAGAGGTAGACGGACAGGATGGTGATGAGAGGTTCCAGCGGTGCTCGGAAGCGGGCTTCGACGATGACGGCGTAGTAGATGAGAGGCACGGCCAGGAAGGCGCCGGCGAAGAGCGTAGCGCCGGGGCTGCGACGGTGAAGAGACAGGGCGAGACCAAGCAAACCGCTAAGGCTCAGAAACGTGAAGTTGAGTTCGCGCATGGCTTCGTCGAGGACGCCGTGGTCGAACGGGTGGGGAACGCCTGCCCAATAAAACTGGATTCGTAGCAACACCCAGCGTAGGAACTGGGCGCGTTCGCTGGCGAGGAGGACCTGGGCGCGCTGGCCCTGAGCTCGGTTATAAGCCACTTCGCCCATCCGGGCGTAACGCTGCCAGACGGGACTGCTGGTTGTTGTCGGCACGACCGTGGGATACGGGAAGCCGTCGTGGGAGGGCAGGGCGGATTCGTAGAGTTCGGCGCCGAGGTTGTCGCGCATGGGAATAAGGGCGTGGAAGACCCGCCAGTTGCGGACGATCCAGGGGGTAATGCAGGCGAGGAACAGCGCCGCGGCCAGGGCTGCGCGGGCGAGGACGGGGGTGAGTTGGCGGGGCTGACCGAAGGAGAATTGCCGCGGGGTGCGGAGGAGGGGCCAAAGGGTCCAAAGCACGGCGACGGGAAGATAG
>CAXTWN010000019.1:0-31057 GCA_964248055.1 uncultured Acidobacteriaceae bacterium
GCTCACTTCACCGACGCGACGCCCGCGCAGAGTCTTGTCGACCTGAGTATTCCGCGTAGACTCGTCACCTAAGTCTATGGTTCCGGGCACACGCACGAGCTTCACAGACCCATGAGCTTTGTCGCGTTGCGCCAGGCGATCTTTTCCCTGGTCTCTGCAGAAACGGGCGCGTTGTCAAACCACTCTGCCGCTTCCTGCATGCTCTCAAAAGGATGATCGACGGAGTAAAGGATGCGATCGTCGCCCAGTTCCGAGAGCGCGCACAGCAAGGGAGGATCGGAGAAGACCCCTGAAGTGGTGATTACGATGTTCTTCCGAACGATCTCGCTTGGAGTGAGTGCCGGGCCGGTCGCGAACGCCTTCGTCCTTCGATCGATCCGCCACAACAGAAAAGGCAGCGTCTCGCCCATGTGACCCAGTATTAACGTGATCTTCGGATACCTCGTAAACGTGCCATTGAAGATGAGGCGAAGTGCATGAGCAGCGGTTTCGGCCGTCCAGCTCCACACGGCGCCGGTCAGTTGTGAGCATCCATCATAGGTGACTGGAGGTACCAGAGGGTCAGACGCATGAAGGTAAACCGGCTTGCCGAGTGCCTCAACACGCTCCCAAAACACCGAGAAACGGTCCTCATCAAGATAGTGGCCGTTTGTCTGACCGTTAATGAGCGCACCTTTGAAGCCAAGTTGGGTCACGGCTCGCTCGAACTCATCGGCTCCCGCTTTCGGGTCGACCAGAGGGACGGCCGCGAATCCAGCGAAGTGTTGTGGCTGCCGCTGAATCACTGCTGCCAGGTAGTCGTTAGCATTTCTGGCAAGCCGAAGCGCAGGAGTTGGGTCAAGGACGTTCTGCACGATTCCCGCGTCAGACAGCACTGCCATGTCGATTCCCGCCTTGGCCATAGCTTCCAGACGCGCATCCCCAACGTCGACTAGAGACGTCAGGATCTTATCGGTGATTGAAGATGGAACCGTGGGAATTAGGCTCTTCCAGCGGTCAATGTGTTCGGGCTCGTTCATCACAAAGTGTTCTTCTAACGCGATTCTCATGGCTTGCTCCTCCGGTACATCCGGGCGCTTTACCCGGCGCTCCCGGAAACCTTTTGGTGTTTCTTGCCTCCCCTGATGGGCGGAATAAGACGTGTTTTTTCGGATGCCTTAAATGATCGTGGAAGCTGCCACTAGTCGGAGTCCTTGGACGACTGAGCAGCAATACAGCGTAGATGCTTTGAAGCATCCCGGTGTACCGGTTGTGCAGAGCAAAACGGAATTGCGCTGGTGCACAGCGACAGTCACGCGCCATCGATGCGCGTTGCATCACAGTTGGCAAGCCGCGGTTTCGCCGCACGGAGATGCTCCGAATGCCCCCTGAACACAGAAAGCAAGCCAAGCTCTCGACAGTCGCCTGTTTTCCCGAGAACTACTTTCTAGAGAATCTTGCGGTCCGCCAGGACAACTCGATCCTGGTAACCGTGGCGAACCATCACGAGCTGTGGTTCGTTCCGCCGGCGCAGGGAGAGAAAACAGTTGCGCCGTTGTTGTTGTTCACCTTTGCGGAAGTAGCGTGCGGCATCACAGAAGTCGAGCCGGACGTGTTCTACATCGCCACAGGGAATTTCTACACTACGCACGAGGCCTACCTTCATCGTTTGGACCTGCGCGGTTGGCGTGAGGGTGCCGCCGTCCATCCCGAGATGGTCCTGCAGTTGCCGGCGGAGGCCCGAGGTCTGAATGGCAGCTGCCTTATCGCGCCTGGTGTCTTGCTCATAGCGGATTCTTTCGCGAGCTTGATCTGGCGCATCGATCTACAACCAGGTGGGGGGACTCCCGTGGCTCGTGTTTGGATGAAACACGAAAGCATGGGCTATTATCCCGGCCAACTCAAACCCGAACAACCCGGCGTGAATGGTATTCGTTTTGCGGCCAAGACGAACTATGTGTACTACACCGCAACGGCCAAGAAGCTCTTCATGCGTATACCCGTTGATCCCGAGACGCACGATGCTGCAGGGGAGCCCGAACTGGTAGTCGCCGGGAGAATGGGAGATGATTTCTGCATTGACGAAGAGGCTGGGGTCATATACCTGACAACTCACCGCCAAAACACGATCGATCGCGTCTCGATGAACCCCGCCGAGAACAGCGGATTCCCGCAGAGCGTAGCCGGGGATCCTTTCAACGAAGAACTCATTGGACCTTCCAGCGGAGCGTGGAGCCGACTTCCCGGAGAGTATGGCAAGGTAGCCTTCTTCCTTACCGATGGAGGTACAGCTTCACCTCCGCCGGATGGCAATGTGCGTCCAGCTAAGCTCCTGCGTGTGGAGCTTCCGGACGCTTCTGCATCCTCACAACCATGAGGAGCACCGACGTCCGCTTTCCCCTCCAACGTCCTGTGGTCCAGGGCTTGCTGGGCTGCACCTCGAAGAACAACCAACCTTAGAAGTCGAATCCACGGAAGCAAGTGTGGACCGTGATTTTAGGGTGAAAACCTACACAATACTTTTCGGCAGTTAAGGTTGCAAGCCGGGAACTTAACCCAAAGCAGCATGCCTGAACACCCAGCGCACGCATATCGAGGTCTTTCCCGACTGCCAGCCAGAACTGGACTCAGTGAGGTTGCCGGGGAATGTCCCGCTAAGAAGTAACAGGAGTCGCGGCTCGGTAGCGGCATGGAGCAATGTTCCGTGCTTCTGAGAGATCTTGGAGCGACTGGTGGTTTCGCACATGCAAGGTAGCCCTTGAGGACTGGGCCGCAGCGTCGTTTAATAGTTTCGGCGCACGGATGCCTCAATCGGCGGCTGCGGAGAAATCTGGTCACAGCAAGCGTCGCGGATGGCTGCGCCACCACGGGATCTTGCAAGTGCCACGTTGATTTCGGCCTCTCCGTAGGCACTGCTGGCCGACCCTTCCCTGTAATGAATGTTGGCTAGATCTGAACCATCCCTCCATCGACGAAGAGTTCAGCGCCGTTCACGTAGCTTGCATCGTCCGAAGCGAGGAATAAGACGGCTTTTGCAAGCTCGTCCGGCGTGCCGGGACGGCCGAGAGGAATGTCTTTGGCTAGTTCCGATAAGAGCCGCTTGGCATCTTCCCGACCGCCTGTCGCCCTCTCAATGGACGGAGTATGGACTGGGCCCGGACTGACGACGTTTACACGTATGCGACGGGCCCTGAGTTCGTTTGCCCAGGTCCGCGCGAAACTTCGCACGGCTGCCTTGCTTGCGCTCAAGACACCGAATCCAGGTATCCCCTTGATCGTCCACATGGAGGCATTCAGGACGACCGCTGCGCCGTCTGGCATCAGCGGCAATGCCTTCTGCATGCAGAAGAAGACGCCTTTGACGTTCGCGGAGAACCCAGCCTCAAATTGCGTCTCGGTGACCTGCTCAATGGTCGCGTGTTCGGCCGTGCCGGCGTTCGCGAACAGGATGTCCAGCCGGCCTTCTTGCTCTCGCACCGCCGTGAACAGCCGGTCGAGATCTTCCAGTCTGGAGACGTCGCCTTGGATACCCACCGCGCCGTGACCGATCTGCTCGACAGCCAGCGCGAGTTCCGCACCCCTTCGGCCTGTGACAAAAACCTTGGCTCCCTGCATAGCAAAGAGTTGCGCCGTAGCCAATCCGATTCCACTTGTGCCGCCCGTAATGACCGCAATCTTGTTTTCCACTCTGCCCGGCATAATGACTCTCCTCAGAGCGGCGTTCTGACGCTCGGTCTCCAACGTTTCGGTTGGGTTGTGCCTATCAGATTCCAACCGTCGCGTTGGGGATGCAATATCATCAGGTCATGGGTTGGGATACACAGCAGACACGTCGACGGCTGCAGCAAGCAGCGTGTACAGAGTTCGCCGCACATGGTCCCGACGGTACGACGATGGAACGGATTGCCGCTCTAGCGGGCATCAACAAGGAGCGGCTCTACAACTATTTCGGCCACAAACGACTCCTGTTCGAGACCGTGCTAATTGACGAGTTGGAAAAGCTCGCTGTTTCTTTAGGAGCGAATGCTCCCGGTCTGGAAGACATCGGTGAATACGCAGGCTGCATCTTCGATTACCACGCGAGACATCCGCACCTAGTTCGACTTCTGCTTTGGGAGGGTCTGGCCGAGGGACCAGCCGTAAACGAGGGTGGCCGTACTGCGCATTACCAGCGCACGGTAGCAAGGTTCGCCGAAGCACAGCGGAACGGCATCCTCAAAGACGACCTCGATCCAGCGAAGCTGGTTTTCTTACTCATCGGCCTGGCCGCATGGTGGTTTGCCGTACCGCAGCTGGCGCGTATGGTCACAGGCGCAGATGGCGACGGCTCCAATGAACGAAACCGTCGCCGTCGCTCTGTCGTAACCGCTGCCCAGCATCTCGCGTTGCCACGCCTGTAGGAGTAGATCAAGTCAAGACACCGTCGAGATGGAATCCATTCGGATGCGATGCTACTTCTTCTGCCCAAAGCGATAGATCACATTGATGTTGAAGCCCAGGCTGTTCTGGATCGTGCCGGTATAGCTGGGACTGGCGCCGCTGAGCACGGCTGCCTGTTGCGCATAGCGGAAGTCCGACAAAACATAGGTCGGCGAGAACCGCACCGCCAGGTTCGGGAAGAAGTTGTAATCCACGTTGAAGGCGAGCTTGCCCGCGGGGCGGAACCCATCCTGCCACAGTCCCACCTGCGGTCCGGTAAGCCCCTTGGCGCCCTTGGAGAAAACACCCCACGCAACGCCGGCTGTCGCCTGCGCGCTCATGGCAATCTTCTCTTTGGCATAGAAACGGTAGTTGGCGCCCCCGGTGAAGAAGTATTCGTTGATCTGCGGTCGCGGGATCTGGGCAAACTCCAAGGGTAGCTGCTGATGCGCATACCCGAAGGATCCCTGCGCGTCGCCGACGATGGCCAGCTTCGGGTTCAGGTAGCGGTTCGCCGCCGCGTCCCAGTTCACCTCGTTGTTTCGCTTGGTGTACTCACCGCTACGCCAGCGCATGTACCCGCCGCCGCCCACGGCCTCCCATTTGTGCGAGTAGGTCTGCTGAATCGTGCGCGCGATGCGCGCCTGGCGGCTCGCGTTCGTCTCCCGGTGCGGACGCTGTTGCTTGCGTTTCAGCTGCTGCCCTTCGCCCTTGCCGGTCCCGCTGAAGAGCACCATACCGGCAACCAGACCGCCCGCCATCCACCGCGTCATCCGGTGCCGCCAATCCACACGCAAACTTCCCGCCAAAGCTACACTCCCACGCCTGCACTCGCGGCCGCGCGGGGCCGCACCTTCCATTAGAACACCACGGGAGGCCAGCCTGCCTGCTTCGCTACTTCAAGGTGTAGGTGACTCCGGTCACAAACTGCACCGAGTTCCTGCGGTATCCCGGGGAAGGATCGTTCAGGTAGTTGTCCGTCGCCGAGATCACCGCGTTCCAGCGCCTGAACACCGGCAGCGTCAACGAGACGTAGGCGTTTGCCGTGTACGCCTTGGGCACGTTCCACGCGGGCAGGATGTTGGCCCACTCTGTGAACACCAGCTTGCGCGGCAGCGTGCGATGGAAGTTCTCCTGAAACGTCGATCCCACCAGATCCAGATTGTCCTGGAACGCCCCGTTCGCTGCGTTCACTGTGCCTACTGCGGTCGGCAGAAACTCCTGCTTCTCATAGTGCACATCCGCGCGCAGATCCAGCTCCTGCCTCGCCGTCTGCAGCGGCGTCCAGCCCGCGCCCACGCCCACCACATCCTGCAGTTGCAGGCCCTGCGAGAAGTTGTGGTCGAACGACACATCGGCCAGCGCATACAGCCGCGGGCTGAAGTACTCATCCCGCTGCCCATCCGCGTGAAAGATGCTGCTCTGCACCACCACCGGCGGGCTCGGGGGCGTGGTCTGCGGGATCACCGGCGAAGAGTTCGTCCCGTAGGTCTCACTGAGGTTGACCGTGGTCCGGTTGCGATTCGGCAGGTACGCCACTACCGGGATCGCCCGCACGAAGTTCACTGCTCCGGTAAAGGTCGTCGCCGTCTCCGTAGACCGCACCAGGGTCAGCCCCGCCGTCGCTGCGCCGGTCCATCCCTCCGCGAAACCTGCGCGGCGATCGACCGCTTTGGCGTAGGTGGGAACATCGATCAGGTAGCCCAGATCGCCCGCCGCGAGCGTCTGCGCGGCCTCCGTACCCTTGGTCAGGGTGACCTTGTCCTCGGCGAAGGTCACCGTGCCCGTGCCGGCAGGCGCGATGTGGCCCGCCTTGCTCTTGCGCAGCGCCACAAACTCCGTCCCCGAGTGCAGTTCCTTCACCTTGCTGAAGGGGATGGTGAGATCCCCGGCCATGTCGCTTTTGAACACGACATTGCCGCCGTTCGCGCTCACCAGCTTTCCCGTCAGCCGATCTCCATTGGCAAACACCAGCACATCGGGCGGCGTCTTCCCTGCCGGCGCCTGCGCCATAGCCGACCGAGGAAGCAGCAACGCAAAAAGAGCAACGCAAGAGAAGCATTTACGGGTTCGTGGGTGAGTCAGAATCACCTCCTCAGGTTACGCAGCGACGCAGTCCTCGCGTCAGTTCAAAGCGATATACATCGCCCCGACGCCCGTACCCTGAAGCCTGCAGCCTGCACCCTGAACCCTGGACCCTGGACCCTGTGCCGTGTGCCGTGTGCTTCGCACCCTGCTACTCTTAACTCGCCATGTATGAAGACTTCGTCGCCACCGACCGCTGGACCGGAGAGCCGCTGCATTGCGTCTGGAAGGGCACGGTTGTCGCCATCGCCACGCGCCACGCCGACGCCACCGACATCCGCTTCGCCGTCAACGAACGCCCACTGTGGATCGCCATGCCCAACACAGCGTGGATCGAGCAGAAAAAGCGCAACGGCAAGATCATCACCGACTACCTCGCCGCGCAGGCCGCCGGCCGCTTCCTCAAGACCTCCATCGAGAACGGCTACGACAACGGCCGCGAGATGTACAGCATGACGGTCAACGAGGTGCTCGAGCACGTGGATGCCGTGATGAAGGAGGCCGGCAGCACCTGGCGCCTGCCTTCGCTGCCCGTCATCAACGCCGACGCGCACCCCTCCGAGATGGACTTCAAGCTCCCCGGCGAACCGCTCACCGCCGCCCAGACCGAGAACACCGCCCCGGGCGTCCCCGCCGAAAAGCAGTAAAAAAGCGGCGCCTGCATGCTCAACTCGGGCGCTTGATGCTTGTCGCCGGCCCTACGCCGCGCGCCGCCGCACCACACCAGCAATGCCCAGCATCCCCGTGCCCAGAAGCGCAAACGTAGAGGGTTCGGGCGTCGTCGCCACCTCCAGGCTTCCAGTCTGGAAGGCATCATCGCGCACCGCGACGCCCTTGGAGACGAAGCCAAAGGTATCTTCGAAACACTCCTGAGAGAGCGTGCACAGGTGGCTGCCGGCGTACCCCGCCAGGGTGCCCACAGGCAGCTCCAGCAACACTCTGTCGAAGTCGCTGGCCTCGCCGAGGATGAGATAGTTCTGGTCGCCCACGCCGGCCGAACGCACGTAACTGAACTGATCCGTCCGCGCTCCATCCTCAAAGGTGAAGTTCAGGTCCGTCACCGTTCCCAGTGTCGTGTCGATCGTGATCGTTCCGAAGCCTGTGGCGCCGTCTGCGAACGTAGTGTCCTGAAAAGTGAACACCGTATCCGCGCGCGCTGCGCTGAGGCTCCCTGAAAGCAAAGCCGCAGCAACGACAAAAAGACCTAGACGCATCGCGAAATCTCCTGAAAGGGAGCCCAAGGTCACGACGACGTCGCGCCTCTGCTCGTTCATGATGGCTTTTGCCCAGAGTACAGCACAAGGAGGTGGGCCAACGCTTGCGACCACTGCCGTTTGCGCTGTGTTTTCCGGTTCGGCTTCGGTACACTCGTGTGGCTCATGCTGACCCGCAGCCTTCCCCGACGCCGCTTTCTCCAGACCATGCTCGCCACCGGAGCGCTCCAGTCCGCACCCGCCTGGGCCCAGGGAGCGCGCCAGTCCCAGGGTAAGGTCCATGCTCCGTCCCATGCCGGTGCCTCCGGCTGGGTGCTGCTCGGCACGCAGAACGGCGCCGGCATCTACCGCGCGCGCTGGAACGCCGTTGCCGGCGAGCTGGGCACCCCCGAGCTTGCGGTGGCCACACCGCGCCCCACCTTTCTGGCGTTCCACCCCACGCTGCCCGCCGTCTACGCCTGCAATGAAAATGAGGGCGACGCGGCCACGGTCTCCGGCTTCGCTCTGGACCGCGCCCACGCCAAACTCACGCCGCTGGGCACGCAGCCCACCCACGGCAACGATCCTACCTACGTCTCCGTCGACCGCACCGGCAAGCTGCTCTTCGCCGCCAACTACGGCGGCGGCAGCCTGGCCGCGTTTCCCCTCGAGGCGCAGGGCAAGCCCGGCCCCGCCAGCGGCACCTTCGCCTGCGCCGGCAACGCCGTCTGCGGGACGCAGGGCCCCGTCCACGATCGCCAGGACGCCTCCCATCTTCACTGCGCCGTGCCCTCGCCTGACGGCGGCTTCGTGCTCGCCTGCGACCTCGGCAACGACTCGATCCTCATCTTTCCCACACACCCCGGCGACGCAAAACCTCTGGGCGATCCCCTTCGCGTTGTGGCCCAGGCCGGCTCCGGTCCGCGCCATCTCGCCTTCCATCCCAACGGCAGGTGGCTTTACTGCATCCACGAGCTCACCTGCACGGTCGACGTCTTCACCTGGAGCGTCACCGACGGCAGAGCGGAGGCCAAGCCGGTCGACGACAGCATCGTCACCCTCGCCCCTATCCACGCACAGCCCAAGGAGGCCCCGCCCGATCCCGCGAACACCGCTGCGGAGATCGCCCTCACCGGCGACGGCCGCTTTGCGTACACCAGCACCCGCGGCATCAACGTCCTCGCCGCCTTCAGCATCGAGCCAAGCTCCGGCAAGCTCGAACTCCTGCAGCAGATCCCCTGCGGTGGCCGCAACCCGCGCTTCTTCGCGCTCGACCCCACGGAACGCTGGCTGCTCTGCGGCAACCAGGACAGCAACACCATCACGCTCTTCGCCCGCGACTCCACCACCGGCCAGCTATCCCCACACGGCAGTCAAACCGCACCTTCGCCCATGTGCATCGTCTGGCTGTAAGAAACGTTGCTCTACCGTCAGAGCGGACACTTTCCGATTTGTCATCCTGACCCTGAGCGATGTCGATGGGGAAGGACCTGCTTCTTCCGCGAGCACCACGTCCGTGGCGCCACGGCCGCCTTACTGCTGCAACGTCGATCCGTCCAGCACAAAGCGGTACTTCACATCGCCCTTGACCACGCGGTCATAGGCCTCATTCACCTTGTCGTAGCCGAACACTTCCACATCGGCCACAATGCCCTTTTCTGCGCAGAAGTCCAGCATCTCCTGGGTCTCGCGCATGCCGCCGATGGCCGAACCTGCCAACGACCGCCGGTTCATGATCACCGAAAAGGGCTGAACGGACAGCGGCTGATCCGGAATGCCCACCAGGGCCAGCGTTCCATTCAGCTTCAGTTGCGCCAGCAGCGCATCCATGTCGTGCGGCGCGGAAACGCAATCCAGGATGAAGTCAAAGCTCCCCAGATGCTTCGCCATCGAATCTTTGTCCCTGGAGATGATCACATCATCGGCGCCCAGCTTCTTGCCATCGGCGACCTTGCTCTCCGACGTCGTGAACAGCACCGTCTCCGCCCCAAACGCATGTGCAAACTTCAGCCCCAGGTGGCCCAGACCACCCAAACCCACGATGCCGACCTTTTTGCCCGGCCCGACATTCCAGTGCCGCAGCGGCGAGTACGTGGTGATCCCCGCGCATAGCAGCGGCGCGGTCCCCGCGAGATCGATCCCCGGCTTCAACGTATGGACAAAGTGCTCCGGCGTCACGATGTTAGTCGCATAGCCGCCCATGGTCCGCTCGCCGTTGCGCAGCACGGCGTTGTACGTATCCACCGCGCCGCCATCGGTGCAATACACCTCCAGCGACGCCTTGCAGTTTTCGCAATCGAGGCAGCTCTCTACGATCACGCCGACCGCGGCCTTATCGCCCGGCTTGAAGCGCGTCACCTCGGGGCCCACCGCCCGCACCGTGCCCACGATCTCGTGCCCCGGCACCATGGGATACAGCTCGCGTCCCCACTCCCCGCGCACTTGGTGGATGTCCGAGTGGCAGATGCCGCAAAACTCAATATCCAGCACCACATCCGTCGGGCCGGGCTCCCGGCGTTCAAACGAAAATGGCGCAAGGGCCGCAGCCTTCGACTGCGCCGCATATCCAAAACTCTGAGTCATGATTTTTCCTCGACGCTTTAGATGCGCCGGACTTCTCGTTGGGTAACAGAGCAAGCCTCAGAACTATTAATGACCGAGGTTGAAATTGACCGTGATGGTCGTGCTGACTCTTGTGGGTTCCCCGTTGAGCGTGTATGGCCTGTATCGCCATTGCCGCACCGCCTCAATGGCGGCGAGCGCTAGATCCACATCCGGAATCATCATCGGCGTCAGATATACAATTCGGCCATCCTCTCCGATCGTACCGCTCAGCACCACAGTGCCGCTCTTACGGTCCGCCCTTGCGGAGGACGGGTAAACCGGCTGTACCCTGCTTATGAGGTTGCCCTGCATCACTCCTCCGGCAACCCTCACCTCCGAGGAAGTGGCTGCCATCTCCGGTGTAGGTGCGAACTCGGTTGCTGTTGGCGTATACGTCTTCAGTGACGTCACCCTCCCGCGGGCAAGCACGGCTTTGCCATAGAAGACTGCGGCCTCCATCGTCACGACGTGATCGAGAAAGCTGCCAAATCTTGTCGCAACCAAACTTCTGCTGCCAAAGTTATAGATCGCCTCAATGTGTCCCTCGTCGGAAAGACAATACGTAGGAAAGAGGCCAAGCGGGGCGATCTCTCCTTTGGGCACGCTGCGGGAAAGCATGACACAATCCAGCGTGGTCTTTCCGAAAGCCTGTTTGCGCAACTCAGGTTGAGTTCCTTCAAGAGCGCTTGCTGAGGGGCCCGGGTGCAGCATTGCAGCGAGGATGTCCTCAACCACGCCGGGGATCATCGGGCCCTCGTGCATGCTGTATTGCTTGTCCCCAGCATCCAGCCGCGTCGATTTTGCTTCTCCGATCGTTATCGTCGTTCGGGAATCTTCGTCCGATTGCCACCGTTCGATCGTTCCCGTTGCGCTTGGTTGCTTGCCATCCCCGGGAACTTCCAGTTGCACGATCAGGTGCCAGGGCTGCTTATAAACCGACTCCAGAGACGAGTGATCTGTAGCAGCGAGAAGACGGGCGACGGCTGAACTCGCCTCTTGTGCAGACCCCGAAGTCGACCCGCACAGAACAACGGCACAGATTGCCCGGATGAAGAATCGAGAGAAGACAACCTCACTCCGCATAGTGCAACAAACTGAAGACTTCATGCCCGGCCAGCTTATTTCGCCCACCGAGAAAGTCAAGCTCAATCGCGAACGCGATCCCCGCTACCACCCCGCCGAGCTGCTCAACCAGCTGAACCGTTGCGCCCATTGTCCCGCCGGTCGCCAACAGATCATCCACCAGCAGCACCTTCTGCCCCGGCTGGATCGCATCGGTATGCATTTCCAGCGCGTCCGATCCGTACTCCAGGTCATAGCTCGCCTTGATGGTCTCGGCCGGCAGCTTGTTCGCCTTGCGCACCGGCACGAAGCCCGCGTTCAGCCGGTACGCGATCGCGGGCGCGAAGATAAAGCCGCGCGCCTCGGTGCCGAGCACCAGGTCGATCCCCTTGCCGATGTAATGCGCCGCGAACGCATCGATCATCTGCGCAAAGCCGCCTTTGTCCTTCAGCAGCGTTGTGATGTCATAGAAGAGAATCCCCGGCTTGGGGTAATCGGGAACCGTACGGATGAGCGCCTTCAGCGGCTCGCAGTGAATGTCAGACATATACAACGTTTGTAGCAGGTTCCGCGTTCCCCGGCGCCGCCACCCGCTCCAGCCGCAACCGCAAGAGCCTGAGGCTCACACGGGAGAAGCAGTTACCAGGCGCCCTCGATCCGAAACGGCCCCAGCGCCTCGGCCTCACTCTCGGCCAGTTCCTGCTCCAGCACCGAGTCTACCCGGCTGCCGCGCGAGCCCTTTTTCAGCTCCGCCCGCAGCTCCGCCAGTGCCTCGGGATCCCCGGCCGCGACCACCTCGACGTCGCCGGCGTCGGTATTTCGCACCCTTCCACGCAGCCCCAGCTCCGCTGCCTCGCGGTGGACGAACCACCGAAAGCCCACACCCTGCACCCGGCCGCGCACCAGAAAGTGTGACACCATGAACGGCAAGTGTCGCAGACCGGTACAACACACGCAAGAACCTGCAAATCCCGGTCCAAAGAACGGACAACCTGACCCACTCTCCTCGCGTCTTTCTTCCTGAACCATCCAGACCGCCGACAGCAAGAACGGCCTGCTGTTGTTTCCCTGTTTCCGCGGAGAGATGGAGCAGATGCCCGGCTACGAAAGCGCATCCTCCGCCTCTCCTGACTCACCTTTAGAGGAGATTTCCCGAGATGATCCAGCTTCTTCGCCGCACACTCCCCGCATTCTTGGTCCTGTCGGCGGTGACCGCCCAGGCGCAGTACTTCAAGACGCACGGGGCAAGCTTGTCCGTCGGAGGAACCGGACAGTTCACCACCATGCTGGAATCCAACTCCGGCTATGTGAATAACACCTACTCCATCCCCGACGGGGTTCATACCGATCAGACCTTCCTCCAGCAGCAGTACACGACCGACTCCGCCGGCTTTGTGGCCTCCCTGCAGTTCCACCCCGTCTCCTGGGCCGGCATTGCGCTGAACTACGGCTTCACACACTACCAGGAGCGCTTCGTGTACGAGGCCACGGACGCCACGACCCCGCAGCATGTCAACGTGGCCAACGACGTGCATGAGTTCACGGGCGGTTACCTCTTCCACCCCAAGCATGTGAAGTTCCAGCCCTATGTCGAGATCGGCGGCGGCGCGCTCGACTTCGCCCCCGGCACGGCCTCTAATCAGTTTCGCGGTGCGGGCCTGCTGGAGACTGGCTTCGACATCCCCACCCACAGCAGCCACATCGGCTTCCGCGTCTCCGGTCGCTCGCTTTACTACCGCGCACCCAACTTCTACACCCCGCAGATCAGCACCCGTTCCTGGCGCGTCACCGAAGAGCCCTCCCTCAGCGCCTTCTATCGCTTCTAACTCGTTGTTACCAATGACAAAGGGCGCAGCCATTGGCTGTGCCCTTTGTGTCTCTGGTTACGGGATTCGAAGCCTCCCCTTTGAGACAGGTTTCCGCCAGAAACTCATCTCCTAACCCCGCCAGAGTTGTCATCCTGAGCGCACCGGGGTCCCCGGCGAGCTTGCTCGCTGGGGTGGAAGCGAAGGACCTGCTTTCGGCCGGTCGCGCCTCCACAGTTTTAGCGCCCGCCCCCCAAACGCAAAGGGCGCAGCCCTCGGCCGCGCCCCGTGCTGCCGGCAGAACTCTTACGCCCGGCTCATGTATGCGCCTTCCGCTGTGTCCACCTTGATCCGCTCGCCCTCATTGATAAACGGCGGCACCTGCACCACCAGCCCGGTCTCCGTCTTCGCCGGCTTGGTTACCGAGCTCGCCGTCGCCGACTTGATGCCCGGCTCCGTTTCGACTACTGTCATCTCCACCGACGGCGGCAGTTCGATACCCACCGCCTTACCATCGTGGAAGCTCACCGAGATCAGCAGGTTCGGCGTCAGGTAATCCACGGCATCTCCCAGCACGTCGTGCTTCAGGTTGGTCTGTTCGTAGTTCTCCTGGTCCATGAAGTAGTAATCGTCGCCGTCGTTGTAGAGATACTCCATCTTGATCTCGTCCACGATCACGCGTTCAATCGGGTCGGGCGAACGGAACCGCTCCACAAACATCGAACCTGTGCGCACATTGCGCAGCTTGGCCTGAATAAACGCGCGCAGGTTACCCGGGGTCCGGTGCTCCACCGAAAACACGAGGTGGAGATCGTCTTTGAACTTGATAATCATGCCGGGGCGCATCTGCGTGGCGGGAATCGCCATAACGAAACTCCTGAAGCCTGGGTCAGCTTGGGTTGAAATGTGGTCAGGGCCTGCAGCAGAACGCCGCGCCCAACCCCACGATTGTAGCTCAGCCTGCACCTCAGCCCCGCCCCGCTTCTTCCCCGGTGTCCGCTGTCACGGCACGCTCTTCCTTGCTTTCGACCCGTGGAAGAGCCGGTGAAAGAAGTGCCCGATCGCATGAAAAAAGCCGCCCTTCGCGGGTGCGGGGGCCGTCGCCGTGATCGGCACCACCGCCACATCCGGGGGCGGCGGCTGCCCTTCGCCGTAGCGCAAACTCGTCGATACCTGCGAGCTCGCCGTACCTACGGGCGCCACGTTTGCCGGGGCAGCCGTGGTCGCCAGCCCGAGGCTCTCCGCTTCTGGGAATGGATGCGCACCCGCGGTCAGCATCGCCGGCACCCCCGTCGGGCACCCGCAGGACGACGTCTCATGGTCCACCACGCGATGGAGATCGCCCCCCACAAACAGCACGTGCTGCCCCGGCAGCACACGATAGCTGGCGGACGAGAACGCGTCCGTCGCCTCCAGCACCGGGGCGCCCGTTCCATGATTCTCCACGCAGGTATCGCCCTCGCGCGTGACCCGGAGCCGCAGATCGTACTGCCCGCCCGTCAAGGTTTTCAGCCGCAGATCAGGCGTCAGCACCACATCCTGTGCCTCGCTCCCGGAGAAAATCTCCACGGCGCCCCGATCCAGCCCAAAGATCAGCCCGCCGTTCGCGCCCGCATGGAGCAAGTGAAACTCGCTGGTCGAGCACACCAGCACATGTCCGCCGCGGTTCAGCGCGACCGGTGCTGCGGCGTCCCCCGCCGTGACGCTGGCGTTGTTCAGCAGCCGTGCCACACCGCCCGTGACCTCCAGCCCGCCGCTCACCCGCGCATCGCGCGTCTCCACCGCCCCCATCGGCTGCCCGGCTCCGGCCGATGAGGCCGGCACCGTCGTCAGCACCGGCGGGATCGCTTGAGCCGGCGAAGTCGACCCAGCCGGCTGCGGCGTCTGAACCGGCTGCTGCGCCCAGCATGCGGTTTGCGACACCAGTCCCGCCGTCACAGCCACGAGGAGTCCTGAAGCACGCCAGCCCCTGCGAACGTTGTCAGTCCAGAGCGCAGCGAAAGGACCTGCTGAACCTGTCTGAGTCAGAGAACCCTGCGGATGCCTCATCGCCCCAGAAAGTTCGCAATCAATTGCTTACCGTGCTCCGTCAGAACGCTCTCCGGGTGAAACTGCACGCCTTCCAGCGGCAGCGTCCGGTGGCGCAACCCCATAATGGTCGTCTCCCCCACTACCCGCGCCGAGACCTCCAGCTCCTTCGGCACACTCGCCTCGTCCACAATCAGCGAATGGTATCGCGTGCACGTCATCGGCTGCGGAAGCCCCGCGAACAGGGTTCGCCCATCGTGCTCCACGACACTGGTTTTCCCATGCATCAGCTGCGGCGCCCGCACCACCTTGCCTCCAAACGCCGCACCCAGCGCCTGGTGGCCAAGGCACACCCCGAGCGTCGGAATCTGCTCCTCCTGCGGCAACGAAGCCAGGTACTGGATGAGCGGGATCAGCACTCCAGCCTCCTGCGGCGTACACGGCCCCGGCGATAGGAGAACCCGCTCCGGCCGCATCGCCACCACCTCGGCCGGCGTCACCTCATCGTTGCGCCGCACCACGATCTCCGCCCCCAACTCGCCCATGTACTGCACGAGGTTGTAAGTGAACGAATCGTAGTTATCCAGCACGAATACCATACTCGGCATTCTATGCTCGCCGCTCTTTGAAGATCGTCATCCTGACCCGAAAGCCGAGCGTAGTAAGGGGGAAGGAGAAAGACCTGCTTCCCCCACCTCAACACCAAGAACCTCACCCTCTTACCCGGGAAGAGTCCCACCAAAGACGCGCATCTTCCCATACCACACCCGGCATACTGTTCCTATGCAGATCGCCGACACTCCCCTGCGCGACGTAAAGCTCGTCCGCCCCACGCAGCACGGTGACGAACGAGGCTGGTTCGCCGAGGTGTTTAACGCTAAATCCTTTGCCGCCGCCGGGCTTCCCTCCCAGTTCGTCCAGGACAATCAGTCCTTCTCCAGACAGGGCATCCTTCGAGGTCTTCATTACCAGTTGGGGGAACCTCAGGGCAAACTCGTCCGCGCCCTCTCCGGCCACATCTGGGACGTCGCCGTCGACCTCCGCCCCCAGTCCCCCGACTTCGGCCGCTGGGCCGGCTTCGACCTCACCGGCGACGAGCTCCAATACCTCTGGATTCCCGAAGGTTTCGCCCACGGCTTCCTCGTCCTCTCCGAAACAGCCAACGTGCTCTACAAAAGCACTCGCTTCTACTACCCCACCGGCGAACGCTGCATCCGCTGGGACGACCCCACACTCAACATCCCCTGGCCCCTAGACGCCATTGGTACGCCCTCCGTCTCCGCCAAGGACGCCGCCGGCACCCTCTTCCCGGACGCAGAACTTCCTGCGCAGAGCCTCTAAGCCCAAGAAACAAACTCACAAGCTCAGGGCAGCGCTCTATACGCCGCGTTCGCGATGACATTCCTGGCAATGCGCCTGCGCTACCCCGACGGATGCTCCTGCTCAGACGGCGCCGAGTCAGACCGCCGCGCTGGTCAGCACCTCGCGCATGACCTCGTCCGTCGCCCTCTCCCACGGCGCCATGGTGAAACCCAGGCGCTCGCGCAGCTTCTTACAGTTCAGCCGTGAGTTCTGCGGTCGACGAGCCGGGGTCGGATACTCCGCCGTGGTGATCGGGATGAGCCTTGCGAGGCTCCGCTCGGGATGACGCGCTCGCGCGAGACGCAGAAACTCACGCGCGAAGCCGTACCACGTCGTTTCCCCTGCGGCACACGCGTGATACACACCCGCGATCGGTTGCACGATCTGCGCAAGTTCAAGGTCTTTAGCCGCCGCCGTCGCCTCGAACTGAGTCATCACATGCGCGACCAACCGCGCCAATTCGCGGGATGAGGTAGGCGCGCCGTACTGGTCATCGACGATTCGCAACTCCTCACGCTCGTCGGCCAAACGCAACATGGTCAGCAGGAAGTTGCGCCCTCTCGCCCCGTACACCCAACTCGTTCGAAAGATCAGGTGCGCCGCTCCAGTGGCTAGAAGCGCCTTCTCTCCGGCGAGCTTGGAGGCTCCGTAGACGCCCAGCGGTCCGGTGGGATCCTCCTCCCGCCACGGCGCGGTACCCTGCCCCGAGAAGACATAGTCGGTCGAAAAATGGAGCACAACGGAGCCCATCGCGGCCGCCTCTTGACCGAGCGCCTCGACCGCGTCGCGGTTAATGGCATAGGCCGTAGCCGCATCGGTTTCCGCCTTGTCCACGGCGGTGTACGCGCCTGGGTTCAGGATCCAGCGTGGGCGGACCCGCTGCACGAAAGCTCGCACAGCAGCGACGTCCGCCAGGTCCAACTCCGTTCGAGAGGGCGCCACTACCCGGCCAAAGGCCCCAAGCACGGAGCGCAGCTCTCCCCCCACCTGACCGGTCGCACCGGTTAACAGGATCGGCCGCTCCGTAGCCGTCCCAACGCTGCTCATCAATACACCGTCTCAGTAAGGACCAGTCTCAGGTAGTTCGCGTAGGTGCTCTTGCCGATGCTGGCCGCGAGAGCCTCCAACTCGCTGCGCGAGATGTAACCCAGGCGGTACGCGATCTCCTCCGGGCAGGCCACTTTCAGACCCTGCCGATGTTCGATCGTCTGAATGAAATTTGAAGCTTCCAGCAGCGACTCATGTGTTCCGGTATCGAGCCACGCGGTGCCGCGGCCCAGCACCTCTGTACGTAGTTGCCCCTGTTCCAGGTACCAGCGGTTCACGTCCGTGATCTCCAGCTCTCCGCGTGGCGAAGGCCGAATGCCCTCAGCCACCGAGACCACCTGGCGGTCATAAAAGTAGATGCCCGTGACGGCGTAGCGAGACTTCGGTCGGAGCGGCTTCTCCTCCAGCGAGATCACGCGGCGTTCGCTGTCGAACTCGACCACGCCATAGCGCTCCGGATCCTGCACGGCATAGGCGAAGATCGTCGCGCCCTTCTCGACAGCCGCCGCCTCCCGCAACGCCTTCGCGAAGTCGTGCCCGAAGAAGATGTTGTCGCCCAGGGCCAGACAGCAGCCCTCGCCGGCGAGAAAATCCTTGCCAATCAGGAACGCCTGGGCCAGCCCGTTCGGCGAGGGCTGAACCGCATACTGCAGCTTCAATCCCCATCTCTCTCCCGAACCCAGCAGCGATTCGAAGCGTGGTGTGTCCTGTGGTGTCGAGATCAGCAGAACGTCCCGAATCCCCGCCAGCATCAGCGCGGAAAGCGGGTAGTAGATCATCGGCTTGTCGTATACAGGCAGCAGCTGCTTGGAGATGCACTGCGTGACCGGATGCAACCGCGTGCCCGATCCACCCGCAAGGATGATGCCCTTCATCGCGCCACCGCCTCGGCGCGGTCTCCGTAGTTTGCCGACATCCAGTTTTGGTAGGTGCCGCTCGTCACGCCTTCGACCCACTTCGTGTTCGCCAGGTACCACTCGACGGTTTTGCGCAGCCCCGTTTCGAAGCTCTCCGCAGGACGCCAGCCAATGTCCCGTTGGATCTTTGTGGCGTCGATGGCATACCGCCGGTCGTGTCCTGGCCTGTCTGCCACGGAGGCAATCAGCTGTGCGTGCGGCCGAAAGGGCGATCCGGGGACCAGCTCATCGAGCAGCGCACACAGAGTCTGCACCACCTCGCGATTGCTTCGCTGATTACAACCGCCGACGTTATAGGTCTGGCCTACTTCGCCCTTCTCCAACACGGCGGCGATCGCACGGCAGTGGTCTTCCACATAGAGCCAGTCGCGCACCTGCAGCCCATCTCCATAGATCGGCAGCGGCCTGCCGGCCAGAGCGTGCGTGATCATCAGCGGAATCAGCTTCTCCGGGAACTGGTACGGTCCGTAGTTGTTCGAGCAGTTTGTGACCAGCACGGGGAGCCCGTACGTGTGCACCCAGGCGCGGACCAGAAAGTCCGACGCTGCCTTCGACGCGGCATAGGGGCTGTTCGGCGCATACGGGGTCCGCTCGGAGAAGGCCGGATCGTCCGGCCCCAGGGTGCCGTACACCTCGTCCGTCGAGACATGCAGGAACCGGAACCGCGTGCGCTCCTGCGCGCTTAGCTCGGCAAGGTATGCCCGCGCCGCCTGCAAGAGCGTGAAGGTCCCATCGATGTTGGTCTTTAGAAAGGCATCCGGTCCCAGGATGGAACGGTCCACATGACTTTCCGCCGCAAAGTGCACGATGGCTCGCGGCTTGTGGGCGGAAAGAACCTCTGCAACTTTCCGGCTATCGCAGATATCCCCCTGCACGAACGTGTACTCCGGACGCCCTTCCACCGTGGCCAGGGTCTGCAGGTTGCCCGCGTAGGTGAGCTTGTCGAAGTTCACCACCGGACCGCGTTCTTCCCGTAGCCAGTGAAGGACGAAGTTGCCCCCGATAAAGCCTGCGCCCCCGGTCACTACAACCGTTTCCGTCATGCCCCTCAATCAACTCCCATCGCAACCCGTTTTATACGCTTTCTCTTCGCCTGTAACCATCACCTTAGTTCCTCGTGAAGTTACTGTCGTGCTCGCTCGATGGCCCGCACCACCGCTCGTGCCTTGTTTCCGCATTCCTGGTGTTCCCTCTGCGGCACAGAGTCCGCAACGATTCCTGCGCCAGCCTGGATGTATCCCTTCTCCCCATCCATAAACAGGGTCCGGATCGCGATGCACGAGTCAAAGTTGCCGCTGAAGTCGGCATAGACGATGGCACCACCGTACACACCTCTCCGTGCCGGCTCCAGCTCCTCGATCATCTCCATGGCCCGTACCTTGGGTGCCCCGGAGAGCGTGCCCGCAGGGAAGCACGACCGAAACGCATCCAGTGGGGCCAACCCGGCCCGCAATCTGCTCTCCAGCGCGCTGACCAGGTGCATGACATGCGAGTAGCGCTCCACAAACATGAGGTCCTTCACCCGCACCGTCCCGAACTCGCTGACCCGCCCCAGGTCGTTGCGCCCAAGATCGACCAGCATCACATGCTCGGCGATCTCCTTGGCATCCGCCCGCAGGCTCTGCTCGTGGGCCAGATCTTCCGCGTCGTCTGCCCCCCTGGGCCGGGTGCCGGCGATCGGCCGGTACTCCACCCGGCCCTCCTTCACCCGCACCAGCAGCTCGGGCGAGGAGCCCACGATGTGGCACTCCCTGTGTCCACCCGGCCCCGGCAAGCCAAAGCGCAGAAAATACATATACGGCGAGGGATTCACGATGCGCAGCGACCGATAGATCTCAAACGCTTCTACGCCCGGCACACAATCGAACCGCTGCGACAGAACGCACTGGAAGACATCCCCTGCAGCGATAAACTCCTTTGT
Source organism: uncultured Acidobacteriaceae bacterium (assembly GCA_964248055.1). Classification (GTDB taxonomy): domain Bacteria; phylum Acidobacteriota; class Terriglobia; order Terriglobales; family Acidobacteriaceae; genus Granulicella. The sequence goes on from CAXTWN010000019.1 coordinate 20,423, forward strand.
TTTCTCGACCGCGGTCAAAAAGTCCTCGGGACGGGTCCTGGGGGTGATCCTCAACGGCCCGGATGGCCGCTCCCTTTCGGTCCGCGGCAGCGCACGTTCCAGCAGCGCCTCCAAATCATCCAGGCGCCCCTCGGCTTCTTGAAATGCCGCCGCAGAACTGTCCGAGGTCAGCGGGTATCGAGCTCCCGCGGTTACCACCAGGTGGATCGCCTTCTTCACGTGATCGAAGGCGAGCACCTCATCGAAGAACATCAGGTGTGCGTCGGGCACATGCAGCTCATCAGCAGCCAGCGCGGGCAGCCGCTCGATCTGCCGCACCACGTCATAGGCGAAGAATCCTACCGCGCCTGCCGTAAACGGCGGCAGCCCGGCGAGTTTGGCCGGCCGATGTTCCTTCAGTGCCCGCTTCAACTCCGCAAAGACGTCTCCCTGGTACGTTGCCGTCCTGCCGTCTTCGGTTACCGTGATCTCGTTGCCGCAGGCTGTCAGCCTCCGGTACGGCCGCACGCCGATGAAGGTGTACCGCCCGATCTTCTCGCCTCCTTCCACGGACTCCAGCAGAAACGCCTCGGGCTCCTCCCCCGCAACGCGTAGAAATGCACCCACCGGCGTCTCCAGGTCCGCGGCGACCGTGCGGGTGACGGGCACCAGGGTGTGCTCTTTCGCCAGTCGCAAAAAGCTCGCGAGATCCGGGGTCGTCTCGGCTCGGGGCATACGGTTCCATAGTACCCAACTCCTACATCCTTCGTGGGTTGCCGAACTCCGTCGCGCAAGCCTAGAATCGCCCGGTTTGGCCGGGGGCTCGCCTTCGGAAACCAACACGGAACTCGACTCTTTCTCCCCCTTCGGAGCGTCGAATAGGGTGGCAAGGAGCTCGAAACCATGGCGTACGAACAATTGGTGCCGACGAAACAGGCGCTCGCCGCCGGCCCGGTACCCGCAGGAAAGAAGGACAGCAGCATGGCATCACCAAGCAGCAGCACGGTCTCGCTCGCTCAGGAGACCAACCCGTGGGAGGCGCAGGCCGCCCGCTTCGATACCGCCGCACAGAAATTGAACCTCGACGCCGGCCTTTGGAAGGTTCTCCGTTACCCCCAGCGCGAGATCATCGTCCACATCCCGGTGCAGATGGACGATGGTTCGGTCGAGGTCTTCACCGGCTACCGTGTTCAGCACTCCATAGCCCGCGGCCCGGCCAAGGGCGGCATCCGTTACTCACCCGACGTCACGCTCGACGAGGTCCGTGCCCTGGCCAGCTGGATGACCTGGAAGTGCGCGGTGGTAAACATCCCCTTCGGCGGCGCCAAGGGCGGCGTGATCTGCGACCCCCGGCACATGAGCCAGGGTGAGCTTGAGCGGATGACCCGCCGCTACACCGCCGAGCTCATCGAGTTCATCGGGCCCGAAAAAGACGTTCCCGCACCAGACATGAACACCGACGAGCAGACCATGGCCTGGATCATGGACACCTACTCCATGCACATGCGCCAGACGGTCACCTCCGTCGTGACCGGCAAGCCCGTCAATATGGGCGGATCGAGAGGGCGTCGGGAGGCAACTGGCCGCGGCGTCTCCGTCTGCTGCGACGAGGCGTTGAAGCACCTGAACATGCGTCCTGAGGACACCACGGTCATCATCCAGGGCTTCGGCAACGTCGGCTCCAATACCGCCAGGTGCCTCTGGGACAAGGGCTACAAGATCATCGGCATCGCCGAGTACGATGGCGGCCTGTTCAACGCCAACGGCCTCGATATCTCCGAGCTGCTCGAGCACAAGGCACGCACCCGCACGATCCATGGCTTCAAAGAAGGCGAGGCTGCCGATAAGGACGAGCTGCTCACCAAGCCGTGCGGCATCCTCATCCCGGCTGCGACCGAAAACGTCCTCACCAGCCAGAACGCCGATCGCATCCGCGCGCGCATCGTGGCCGAAGGCGCCAATGGCCCCACGACCACCGTCGCGGACGAGATCTTCGCCCAGAACGGTGTGTTCGTGATTCCCGACATCCTGGCCAACGCCGGCGGCGTCACCACCAGCTACTTTGAGTGGGTGCAGGATCGCATGGGCTACTTCTGGACCGAGCAGGAGGTCAACCAGCGCCTCGATCGCATCATGGCCGACAGCTTCACCGACGTCCTCCAGTACGCCGTCGCCCACAACGTCGACAACCGCATCGCCGCCTACATGCTAGCCGTCGACCGCGTCGCCTACACCACCAAGCAGCGCGGCATGTACGCCTAGAGCCCTCTGCGCCCCGGGTCTCCGGACCCGGGGCTACGCCGTCGCCGTCCTGACCCGACCTTGAGGAGTGATGAAGACTCGTATCGTAGCGAGGACCGTGTGCTCCGGGTACGTTGCGCTCTTCGAGGTTTGCCTGCTATCGCCTTCGCCGGCATGTGGCAGGAGAGCGTACACTCACCCACCGGACGTGTGTATGGGCTTTCGACTCAGATTGAGTACGCCACAACGTCCCTGGCGTTGTTTGCGCTTGCTGCGGGGGTGGCACTTGGACACCGTTGGGCGCGTTGGGTATCCGCGTTGTTGGGTGCCTTAGAGCTTTGTTTGGCCGCGTCTTGCTTCTGGGACGGCTATTGGCGGATCAAGTCGGAGTACACGGGCGAAGAAAGCTCCGAAGTCTTCGCAAGCATCCTCTTTGGCGTCACCGCGACCTGCCTGCTGGTTGCGCTCGTTGTTGCGAACAGGCTTCAGTCAACGCCTAAACTGCGCGACGAGCTTCGACAGGTCTCGGCCCAAGGCAGTGATCTTGGATCAAAAGCGTAGCTTCGCCAGTTCACCCCAAGCCACATACGCGGGCGAGCCTTCCAACTCACTTTGTTCCGTGGCAATCGTGAACAATCCACCATTCTCGAAGCGGTAGAAGACGTGCTCACTCGCTACCAGGAAGATGTTTCTTACCCCCATTCTTCCAAAATCGGCGAGCCTCACCAGCACACGTTCAAAGCGGTCCTCGGCACTCAGGATCTCAAACACGGCCAGGGGCGCGACCGACGGCACCGGCTCCGATGGACGCTGATCCTGCGCAAAAACACAGACATCCGGTACACGATATCGCGTAGCCGAGACCTTCAGCCGCAATTCGGGGAAGCCTACCAGACCCCACTCCTGCTTGTGCTGGGCGAACCAAAGAACCAGCGCCAACTGCCATCGCGAATGGTCCATCTCGCCCACGTTCCGCTCCTCGACCTGCCCGTCCACATAGTCCAAGTCCACCTCGAAGTCACCCGTGAGGTACTCCGCAACCGACATCGCAACATCTTGCATCGTCCCTCCAGTGGCCATTGCGGTCTCACTTTCCTTCGGACTTCGAGCTAGGCAGATACTACGCCGGGATCGCCTGCCCGGGGCGCAGCAGCTATGACAAAATGAGGGTGTTTCCGCTCCGCTTGCCCGAACGCCGGTGAACCTTCCCAACTCCATCACGCTGACCCGCATCGCCGCCGTTCCGGTGCTGATCTGGGCGCTCTCGGCGCACTCGCCCTTTCATGGCGTCCATGGCGAGCAGGAGATCTTCGCCTCCCTGGTCTTCATCGCGGCCTCCGTTACGGACGGCCTCGACGGCTATTTCGCCCGCAAACGCGGCCAGATCACCACGCTCGGCATGCTGCTCGATCCCCTCGCCGACAAGCTCATGGTCTCCGCGGCCTACATCGTGCTGGTCGCCTACAATCCGCACATCGTGCCGCCCTGGATCGCCGTGCTCGTCATCGGCCGCGAGTTCCTCGTCTCCGGTCTCCGCTCTATCGCCGTCTCCGAGGGCTTCACCATCCAGGCCTCCGACGTCGGGAAGCTCAAAACCGTCATCCAGATCGTCTCCGTGGTCGCCGCCATCCTTGACCATCGCTGGTACGAGTGGGACTTCGGCGGCCCCCTTGTGATCGGAGTCCACCTGATCGCCGTCACGGCCATCTACTGGATGGCTATTGTCTCCATCATCTCCGCGGTCGACTACTTCATCGGTTTCTGGAGCATGATCGACCACGCCAGCGACCGCCGCCGCAAGCGCCGCTCCTCGGTCCTCAGCCGTCGCAAACGCCCCGCCGAAAGCCAGGCCTAGCTCGTCCCGAAGGCGCTCGTTCTGCGGAGCCTGTAACTTGCATGCAGTGTTACATGCGTCATCTCGACTGGAGCGAACGGCTTCTTGGTTCGCGCAGCGGAGAGATCCCCGCATCCTGCTCGCAGCCGCACACCGGCGTCGGAGGCAAGCTCCCTAGACGCTTTAGAGTCACTCAGTTCAGGGTTGCTCGCCCGCAGACGGCGACTCCAACTCTGTCCCGCGCAAAAACTCCCACGCTTCCCGGTCGACCTTCTCCGAGACCTCGCCATAGTCGTGAGTGTGGTTCTTCAGCACGTCCATTCGCACCGAAAAGCCATGCGCCTCAAACTGCGACTTGGTCGCGGCGACCCGGGCTACGGGAAAGAACGGGTCCCCGTCGCCCACCCAGATCGCGATCGGCATGTGGCGTTCGGCGTAGGTGAAGAGGTGCTCGTTCTCCGGGCCCAAAGCACCCGCGTGGACCGCTGTCGCCGCGAAGTAGTCCGAGTCCATCAGTGCCATGTCCAGCGCAAACACGCCACCCCCGGAGTGCCCGAACAGATAGATCCGTCGTGGATCGATGGCATGGATCGCCTTTACCTGGTCGACAGCCGCCTCCAGAAACCGAGCGGGGTCGTAGAGCGAGTCCCACTTCTGCGGATCCATTGCGTTTGGGGCGACCAGGATGATGTGCTCCGCACTTGCGAGGCTCCTCCAGGCGTCCAGCATCTCCGTGCCGTCCCGGCCGGAGCCATGCAGGAGTACCACGACGGGCCTCGCGCCCGCATCCTCCGGAACATAGTAGTAGACGGTCCTCGGACGTCCCCCAAACGTGAACACCAGGCGGTTGTTCTTCTCCTTCGCATACGCCTGGCTGCCGAAGGCCAGCAGACCGAGTACGAGGAGTGCGACAGCTCTGGGGATAATACGCATCATGGTGGACTGACCCTCGCTAGGCCTTCCACGCGCCCAGCAACCGGCGCAATACAATCAGTTCCCCGGTGTGGTACGCGTTGTGATCCGCAATCAACAGCGCCTCCCGAAGCAGATTCTGTCCATCGCCCCAGGCAAAGGGCGTGAACAGATCCGCGTCGGGTGCCGTCAGCAGCGCCTGAAAGCTTCTCAGATCCGCGCGCAGCGCCTCCACCGTCCGGTCCCAGCTCTCCGCACGCGGCGGCTCGGCCGTCTTCGGCCAGTACTCGTCCGGCCACGCCCGGAGCTGATAGCCGCCCTCGGGCGGCGCGCAGAAGTCCAGGATGTCGCGTTGCGCAATGCGCAGGTGTTCCAGCAGCTGCCCTGCCGAATATGGCAGTCGCGCCGGCGCTACCCCGCGCAGGGTCTCGGGAAAGTCCGCGACCGCGTCTTCCAGAGAAGCGTGCGCGTTTCGTCCCTCCAGCAGCCCAAGCAGCTGCTGTACTACTGGGTCGCTGTTCTCAGGAGCGCTCATAGGAGCCTTTCAGGCAAAGTTTTGCGCGCCAAAAGCAAGAGAGCCCCGGGTAACACCGGAGCCCTCAGTCGAGTACGACCACTACGCGTGCGCCCGGTGATTTCCCGTGTGTACGAAGTGGTACGGGGGCCAGGGCCCCGAAAGCTGCATCGCGCAATCCTTCAACTGCTGCGTCGCGGAGCTGTACTTGTTCTGGTAGCGCTCCACCGTCTTTTTGTCCACCAGGTGCGCGATATCCAGCAGCATCTTGCCGGAGTCAGTGCGCTTGCAGGTGATCTCCTCCTCCAGCGGCAGGAACATCCGGTGCATCTGGACCGAAAGGGCTCGCGCCCGCGACTGCCGCTCCCGCTGCCGGCTGGCGGTCTCCCGCAGCTGCGACAGGTAGGCCTGCCCGGCGGCATGGGCGCCCATCTGGGCGACCTTCTCCGCGCAGACGTCGTCCACCAGCACCTTAAGGTGCATCTCGGCCTTGCCGCGCAGCCGCTCCACATTGGCCAGGAAGTGCCGCTGATTCGACCGTACCGACCGCCGCAACGCGTCGTCGTCGTCAAAGCATGTCCCAAACCGGAATGGCAGCACCGTCGACCGTCCAAAGGTGGCCGCGATCACCTTCGCGTGCTCCCGCGCCGCCCCGGCGGCCTCCGGTCCGTTCAGCCGGGCCGCGTCCTCCGGCAGATACTCGGAGACGATCACCGTGAGATCCGCTGCCGGAAACAGGAATGTCTGGCCGCCGAACAGCCCCAGCACCCCCTCCAGCGGCATGGGACGACGGTGATGAGCCAGCTCGGGGAAAGCAGAACGTTCCGCAATGCAATACGCGTACCAAGCCATATCCGTGTTGCTCCTCTTCGCCCGCCCAACCTGTCAGGGGGCGATCCAATATCTAACAAAACAAAGCACAAACGGTCGTGTGCCGACTTGGCGCGTGCTACGAAACAAGTGCACTGTACCGATGGCGAGCCGATACTATGCCAGCCTTTGCACGATTGGCAAGACAATCGTTGTCGGCCTATGACAACCAGAGGCCCGGTCGCTGCATCCCGGTCGACGCCGGCTTTCGCCCGCGCTCCTGCTAGACTGAAACGATGTCCGGCGCCGGTCGCTCCGCCGCCGTCTCCAGGCTTTTTCTTAAGGACGGAACCTCAGTGAACACCGCAATCAAACGCCAAGGCGGGCAGACAGACCAGTTCGTGCTCGCCACGGAAAACAGCGTTGCCTGGGCGCGCAGCAACCAGCGCACCACCTTGCTCGTGGGCGGCCTCGCCCTTTTGCTCCTGATCATCATCGCCGCCGGCTACTCCATCTACCAGCACCGCACCGCGGAGGCCCAGACCGCGTTCGGCGAGGCGATGCAGACCTACCAGACACCGCTGGTGCGCCCTGACCAGCCAGTGCCCCCGGGAATGAAGACCTTTAATACCGCGAAAGAGCGCGCCTCGCTGGCCAACGGCCAGTTCCTCGACGTCGCGCATCGCTTCAGTCTTACCGAGCCCGGCAAGCTCGCCCTCTACTTCGCCGGCCTTACCTATATGGAATCCGGCCAGAACGGACCCGCCGAGGACACCCTCAAGAAGGTCGCCTCCAGCTGGAACGGCGACACCGCCGCGCTCGGCAAAATGGCCCTCGCTCAGCTTTATCAGCAGACCAACCAGAACGACCTGGCGGCAAGCCTCTATCAACAGCTCGCAAAGGGACACGCCGCTACCGTTCCGCCGGGTCTGGCACAACTCCAGCTTGCCGCGCTCTACACCGCCGAAGGCAAGACCGAGGATGCGCGTCACATCTATGCCGAGCTCAAGGATCACGATAAGGACGACAAGGGGAAGCTCGGAGTCGCCGCTCAGGTCGCCGCGGAAAAGCTGAACCCGCAAGCCGCCGCGGCGCCCGCGGGTCGCTAACTGCCTGGCAGTTCCCTGCCCCGTGTCCATCGCTCGCCTAGCCGGGACCTCGGACGTAACCCGAATCCACATCGCGGGTTCGGACCCGCTGATCCTCAGTCCTCGTGCGCCGGCACCTCCTGTGATTCCAGGTGATTCGCCGTAGACAGCGCGCTGACGTGACGCGTCAGGCTGTCGGCCAGCGCCTCTGGCGATCGAAGCCCCGCCACCACGGTCCACGCATCGGTGCGTCGGCCCGCGGCCGATGGCGGCGCGATCCACTGCGGCAGGCCCAGCTGCAGATACTCCGCTAACGCACAAGCATGCGGTTCATACAGCTTGCGCAGCGCCTCCAACCGTTTGCAGCTCTCCCGATCCGTGCAGGGCGAAAGCTTCGTTCCCTCCAGCACCTCGCATAATCGGGCCAGCTCCTCCGGTCCCAGCCTCGTCGCCAACGACTCCCGGAGACCGCGCTCGGTCTCCTCAAGGTGAAAGACGTGCACCAGGTCCACCAGCGCGTGGCGTCCGACCGCGAAGGTCAGCTGCGCCTGGCGCGTCTCCTGGCTGTCCAGCATGGTGATGATCAGCGCGCATGTGTCCAGAATGGCGGTCAGCGCCGCCAGCCAGCTCTGGTTATCGTGCTGGGAGCGGTAGTAACAAAGAATCGGGTACGAGATGTGGGTTTCGAGCATCTCCGCCGACCAACGCTCCCACTCCGCCAGCAGATCTCGTAGGGCCTGGGGACCACCTTTAAAGTGGTGCCGGACGAGCAACTCCGCCGCCGTTGGCGGCGAGCCCGCCCGCGCATCCAGCATCGCCACCAGGACCTCCCGTTGCGAAAAGGCGGTGTATAAGACGGGGAGGTAGCCGATCACCAGCGCGACAAATCCGAGGCCTGTCCCGGCTTCCAGCACGGTAAAGAACCGGGCCGCGTGCGATTGCGGCACCACGTCTCCCAGCCCCAGCGTAAATAGTGTGGTTCCGCTCACATACAGACAGGACCTAAACCGGCCTTGCAAGCTCGCGCCGTCCAGTAGCGCATCCCGGAATGGCAGGTGCAGGCCAAAAAACACCAGAGCAAATCCGAAGGTCAGCAATACCGCCCAAACGAAGAACAGAACCAGCAACGAGAGCGGCCCATAGATGCTGAAGAACTGCTCCCGGCGCGCCTTGGCCCGGAGCGCCCGGGCAGCGAACCTCCACGGCTGCCATGTGGACCGATAGAACAGACGTGTGATGCGAAGCCTGCCCACCGGCCGCCGCGGCAGGATGATGGTCTGGAAGGCGTCCAGCAGAACGACCAGGAGCACACCCATGCCACCCAGCAGAGCAACCGTGTGCATCATTGCGGCTCCCGAAAAAGGTCAGACAAAACGGCGACAACAATAAAAGGTCGTGAATCTCATTTGCTTTGGACTATACAGTCCACGGGAGCGACTCTAAAATTGGCACAGGCCCCACTACGCAAGGCGTGTCGTCCGCGCTGCCCTCCCTCAATGAACGCCCAGCCGCTACGTCATTCCCTTTGCGGAAGAGGTGTGCTTCATGAAGACTCGCGTACTTGTTGTTGATGACGATCGTTTGGTCGCCGACACCCTCTCCCTGGTGTTCCAGGCCAACGGGTTTGAGTCGGAGGCGCGCTACTCCGCCGCGGAGGGCTTCGAGCGCGCCAAGAGCTTTGCGCCCGCCATCATGCTCTGCGACATCACCATGCCCCTGGAGTCGGGCCTCGAGCTGGCCGACCGCGTTCACGACGCGCTCCCCGGCACCCAGCTGCTCCTGCTCACCGCGTACTCCAGCAATGCGGCCAGCGTACGCGCCCAATCCCACCGCATGCGCCGCCCTCTCAAGCTCCTCAGCAAACCGTGCCGCCCTGACGACCTGCTGCGTGAGACCCGGGCTCTGCTCCAAAGCGCCTGAAACAGGAAGACCTGAAAACAGGAAGGCCTGAAACAGGAAGGCTGGAAACAGGAAGGCCTGGACAGCGACTTTCAGCAGCCAGTTCCAGGATTTCTCGGCATCACTCTCCCACACTTGTCATCTGCCCTCGGCGAAGACGAGGGATGGACCTGCTTTTTGCGCCCGTAGCCAGCGTAGACTCAACCCACGATGCCTGACGGAAACACCTCGGAGCGGGAGCCTCCCCCCACGCTCGCCAGCCTCCGGCGACGTAGTCCTCGGCGAGTTCCATCCCACCCGCAACCTGATCTCTTCTCCACCCTCCTCGATCTCGAAGCGGGCGAAAGACCCTCTGGCACACTCGATGCGCCGAGCGTCCTTCTTCAAGAGCCAACCGCGTCAGAGCCGGTGGCTCCGGCCCGACTTGCGAACTCCACGATCTCCGTCCCAGCTGAAACCGCCCTCACCGTAGAGACCCTCCCTATCCCACATCCAGAGCCCCGCCCCGAGACCTGGACCGTCTCCGGCCTGGTTCGCCATGTGCGTGGGCTGGTCGAGCACGGGTACGGCCAGGTCACGGTGGAAGGCGAGATCTCCAACTGGCGCCCCGCCGGCAGCGGCCACTGCTACTTCACCGTCAAGGACGCCGGCGCACAGCTCTCTGCCGTGCTCTTCCGCCGCCAGGCGTCGCTTGTCCGCTTCCGCCCGAGCGACGGCGATGCCGTTCGCCTCCACGGCCAGCTCAGCGTATACGAGAGCCGCGGCCAGTTGCAGCTGATCGTCGAGTGGATGGAGCAGGTCGGGCTCGGCGCCCTGCTCGCCGCCGTCCAGCGCCTGAAGGAGCGCCTCCGCCGCGAAGGCCTCTTCGATCGCAAACGCCCCCTGCCGCCCTTTCCGCGCTGCATCGGCGTAGTTACCAGCCTGCAGGGCGCCGCCCTCCGCGACATCATCAAGGTCTGCCGCCGCCGCCACGCCGCCGTCCAGCTCCTTATCTACCCCGCGGCAGTCCAAGGGCCCACCTGCCCTGCGGAGGTCGCCGCCGGTCTGCGCTGGTTCTCCGCCCACCCTGACCGCGCCGAGGTCGTACTGGTCGCCCGCGGCGGCGGCAGCTGGGAAGACCTCCACGGCTTCGACGATGAGACCGTTGCCCGGGCCATCGCCGCCTGCGCCCTTCCCGTCATCACCGGCATCGGCCACGCCACCGACGCCACCGTCGCCGACGCCGCCGCCGACCTCTGCGCGCCCACCCCGTCCGCCGCCGCCGCGCTGCTCACCGCCGCTCAGCACCAGGTCGAAGACCGCATAGCCCGCCTCCACGGCCGCCTTAGCCGCGCCGGCTGCCACGAAAAACTCCGCGC
>CAXTWN010000020.1:0-18811 GCA_964248055.1 uncultured Acidobacteriaceae bacterium
CCTCCTCCACGGGCTCGACCGTAGCGTGGTGGTCCAGCACGCCGTTCAACTCGGCCTCGTACTCCTCGTCGGACACCGAGGCATCGGGACGTTGCACGGAGACGGCATCATAGCCGTCGATGTTGATCTCGGGAAGAACCTCAAAGGTGGCTTTGAAGCGCAGCGGCTGGCCTTCCAGCAGCTGCAGCTCGGAGATCTGCGGCTGCGAGATGGGGCGCATCGCGCCCTCTTCCAGAGCGGAACGGAAGCGCTCAGAGACGAGAGATTCGAGCACCTCCTGGCGAACCTCCTTCGAAAAGCGCGAGCGGATGAGCGACTCCGGGACCTTGCCGGCACGAAAGCCCGGGATGCGGGCCGAGCGGGCATAGCGGCGAAGAATCTGACGGAAGCTGCGATCCACATCGCTTGCGGGCGCTTCCACCTCGATGGTGCGCGTGAGCTCCGGGTTCAGGGTCGGCGCCTGGTGGTGATGGTGGTGCTCGTGGTCATGACTGTGCTCGTGGGTCTCCGCGATCTCGGACGTTTCGGGCTGGGTGGGCAAGAGCGTGGTGGCGGAGGTGTCCTGTAGGTCTTCCTGCGTGTCAATCGGGGTCAATGGAGTCTCTTCCGGAGCGGAGCGCGGGGCTCGGTTAAGTTGAGGCAGGCCGAGGCGGCTAAATGAGCCCGACCGACAGAAAACCTCTCACTAGCAAGGATACGAGCGGGGGAGGAGGGGGTCAAACGGCGACGCGGTTCTAGGCCGGCACGTGAGATCCGGCCGTGAAGGCGAAGACCTCCAGCCGTACCTTCCACTGCAGCGAGTCGCCGGGTTGCAGGGTGGTGATGCCGGAGCCCTCGGAGGTGTTCCACTGCGAGCCCAGGGCGTCGTCGAAGTTGGTTTCGGGACCGATGGAGACCCACGACTTGTCCGGCGGGGCGATCACGCGCAACCCACGGATGCTGCTGGTGAGCGGAGTGATGCGCAGACCGTAACCGAACTCGGTGTCGCGCAGCTCGGCCGAGGGATTGTTGGAGAGGATGCCGGCGGTCAGATGGGTGTAGGTCGCGTCCACCGGCGTAGAGCCGAGGCGAGCGCCGCGCGGCGCCGCGAAGTCCAGCGGTGTGCCGGTGACGGAGACCATGCGTCCGGTGGGAATGCCGCCGCTGCGGTCGACCTCGAGCCGCGTGGAAGAGGGCAGGGTCAGCGTGGCGTCCGCGCGATCGTGGCTGGCGAGGTTGAAGTACGGTAGCCAGCCGATGCCCACCGGCATGGGCGTCGCGCCGGTGTTTTGCACCGTGACGGTGAGGTCCAGCGCGCGGCCGGAGAGCTCGGCGAGGATGTGGACCGACCCGGTGGATGGCCAGTTTCCGGAGAAGGTTCCGGGATGATACACGGCCTCCACGGATTGCCCGTCGAGAAGCACCTCGGTATGGGTGGAGTCTGCGCTGCGATCGAGCAGCAGGCCGGGAGTGGACAGCAGCGTGCCGGGCGCGGAGACCGGAAACGTGAGCCGCTGACCAAGCCAGAGTGTTTGCAGGACACCGGGGTTGGTGGAGGGTCTGCCGGCCAGACGACCGGCCCAGGGAACAAGAAAGGCGCCGCCCATGGTAGCGCTGAGACCGCCGTTGGCATCCGGCCCGGACCCGGTGAGTATCCCGGTGGCTTCGGCGAGACTCGGTGACATCAGCAAGGGCACCTCGCCATGGCCGGGGATCAGGGCACTGAGCTGAAGGAGGTTCATGCCGCGCCCGGGCAGAAAGGTCGCGGAGACGAACTCGGGGGTGCCGCCGACGGCGTTGGGCGTCCGCACCAGCCGAATCGGCTCTTCGCCGCCGGGGCCGCTCGGAGCTGCGGGACCGGGCTGCGAAGGAAGTACTGCATTGGTAAGGCGATGGAGGTTGCCGTGCCCGCGCTGCCACGCGATGCCGACGAGCACGGCACAGAGAACGCCGATCAGGGTAGGAGTGAACCGGCCGGAGGAGGTAAACGGCGCCGGTCCGGGCCGGGGTAAGGGCGCAGGGCGGCGGCGAACTTCGTTCATGCTTTGCTGCGTCTCCGCATAGCTGGTCGTCAACACGATACCATTCGCCGGCCCGAAGCTTAGCCCGCGGCGGGCAAACTGTTTTCAAGAGGCGGCATGGAAGTAACCCCGCTTGGCCGGCGCCCATCTCATGCGCAGGCAAGGAGGGTGGCATGAAAAAGTTTTGGTTTGGGCTCGCGGTGGGTGCTGTTGTGGGGGGCATCGCGGCATTGCTGTATGCGCCGCAGTCGGGGCCTTCAACGCGTAGAAAGCTGAAGCGGAGCTTCGAAGACCTGGGCGATAGCCTGGGAGACGCGGCCGACTATCTCAAGGAGCAGGCGGAGCGGCTCGGAAAAGAAGCGCAACGGCTGATCGACAGCAGTAAGGACCAACTCGGCGATGTGGCCGACGCGGCCCAAAGCTACGCGAAGACGGCTGCCGGAAAGGCGCAGGATGCCGGCTCGCGACTGATGTAGACGCGAGGCCGCACTACTTTTCAGGAGAGAGTTCCGAGGCAGACAAAAGGGTGGACCGTCGACACGGTCCACCCTTTTTCGCTCGGTTGAAACGCTACACGGTGCTGAGGGCGAGCCCGATGGCCGGCTCTTCGGTGTTGCCGTCCGGGGAGACCGGCCGGTAGAAGAGCTGATCGCCATCGAGGTAGACCTCCAGGAAGGCCGGCCGCTCGGCGATTTGGCCTGCAATCAGCGCCTCCGAGAGTGGATCCTCGATGAAGCGCTGCAGCGCACGGCGGAGAGGCCGTGCACCATAGGAGCGATCAACCAGTGTCTTCTGCATGATCCAACGCTTAGCCTCGTCCTGGACGGAGATTGTGATCGCCTTATGAACGAGGTTGGTGTTGAGCTGCTGTACCAGCAGTTCGAGGATCTGCATGAGTTCGCTGTCGGTCAGCGCAGAGAAGACGATGACCTCGTCAAGGCGGTTGATGAACTCGGGGTTGAAGGTTCGCTTCACCTCGCTCATCACCATCTCCTGCATCTTCTCGAAGACGACCTCGTCCTTGCTCGACTGGAAGCCCAGGCTTTCCCGTTTCATCAGGTGCTTGGCGCCGATGTTCGAGGTCATGACCAGGATCGTGTTCTTGAAGTCGACGGTGTTTCCGAGACCATCCGTAAGCTGGCCGTCCTCAAACACCTGCAGGAGCAGGTTGAAGACGTCCGGATGAGCCTTTTCGACCTCGTCCAGCAGCACGACGGAGTAAGGGCTGCGCTTGACGCGTTCGGTGAGTTGACCGCCCTCCTCGTAGCCGACGTAGCCCGGAGGCGAGCCGATGAGCTTGGAGACGGAGTGCTTCTCCATGAACTCCGACATGTCGAAGCGGATCAGGGACTTCTCCGAACCGAAGAGGAAGTGGGCGAGGGTGCGCGCGACCTCGGTCTTGCCGACGCCGGTAGGCCCAAGGAACAGGAACGAGCCGATCGGACGCGCCGGGTTCTTGAGTCCGGCACGGGAGCGGCGGATGGCGCGGGCCAGGGCGCTGATCGCCTTGTCCTGCGCGATGACGCGCTTGTGCAGCTCTTCTTCCACCCGCAGCAGCTTCTGCGTCTCTTCTTCCTTGATGGAGGTGATGGGAACGCCGGTCCAGCGGGAGACGACGTCCTCGATGTCTTCGCGGGTGACAATGCCGGAGCTGGACTCGTCGAGGTGGTACTTGTCACGGAGGGCGCGAAGGTTCTCGCGCTCTTTGCGTTCCTCGTCGGAGTAGAAGCGCGCCTTTTCGAACTCGTGGTTCGCGATGGCGTTTTCCATGCGGTGCACGATGAACTTGATGCGCTTCTGGATCTCCGTCAATTCCTCGGGCAGAGTGGTCTGGCGCAGTTTCACGCGGGCACCCGCCTCATCGATCAGATCGATGGCCTTGTCAGGAAGGAAACGGTCTGGGATGTAGCGATTGGAGTGGGAGACCGAGAACGAGATCGCGTCGTCGGTGTAGGAGACCGCGTGGAACTTCTCGTAACGGTCCTTGATGCCCATGATGATTTTGGTGGCGTCCTCCTCGTTGGGAGGCGGCACCTTGACAGCCTGGAAGCGACGCTCCAGCGAGCGGTCCTTCTCGATGGACTTGCGGTACTCGGCCGGGGTGGTGGCGCCGATGCACTGGATCTCGCCGCGGCTGAGGGCCGGTTTGAGGATGTTGGCCGCGTCCAGCGAGCCTTCGGCGGAGCCGGCGCCGACCAGGGTGTGCAGCTCATCGATGAAGACGATGGAGTTCTGATTCTCCATCAGCTCCTTCATGATGGTCTTCAGCCGCTCCTCAAACTGTCCGCGGTACTTGGTGCCGGCCACAATGAGGCTGAGGTCGAGCGAGAGGACGCGTTTTTCGGCCAGGAACGAGGGCACCTCGCCGTCGGCGATCTTTTGCGCGAGCCCTTCGACGATGGCCGTCTTGCCCACGCCCGGCTCGCCGATCAGTACCGGGTTGTTCTTGGTGCGGCGGCAGAGGATCTGGATGACGCGTTCGACCTCGAAGTCACGGCCGACGAGCGGGTCCAGCGTGCCATCCGACGCGGCCTGGGTGAGGTCGCGGGAGAACTCCGCCAGCATCGACTGTTCCTGTTGCTGACCGCGCTGCTTGGAAGAGCCGCCTGAAGACGACGCGGAGCCGCCCTGCGGCTTCTCCTGCGTGGAACGCTGCAGCTCTTCGCGGATCGCGGGAAGGCGCAGGCCGCGCTCGGTCAGGATCTCCGCGGCAAAGCACTTCTCTTCGCGCAGCAGACCCAGCAACAGATGCTCCGTGCCGATGTGCTTGTGGCTGAGCCGCTCGGCTTCCTCGGCGGCGTAGGCGAGCACGCGCTTGCACTCGTTCGAGAGTGGCAGATCAACGGAGGTGGAGACCTTTTCGCGGACGGTGGTGTGCTGTTCGATCTGTTTGCGGATGGATTCTACCGATGCATGCGAGCGCAAAAAGCGGTTGGTCAGCGCCTTGTCTTCGCGAAGCAGGCCCAGCAGGAGGTGTTCGGTTTCAATGTAGGGCGAACCAAACTGGCTCGCCTCGTAGCGGGCGAAGAAGATCACGCGCCGCGCTTTCTCGGTGTAGCGTTCGAACATGCTCCCCCTTCGAACCACCGCCCTCGCCCGGTTTGGAAGGAGGGCGTGGTCTGCGATGGAAAACCGTGGCCGCCGCGAGGTGCTGCGGCGGGAAGGACCTGGATGCGTTGCGGCAGTCCAGGGAGTTGGCCCCAGTGTATCCGCGCCCGGCTGGAATGCGAAGCGCGAACCGGATGGTGGTTACCAGAGATTGGACGAGTTTGTGGGAATTCGGTCGCAAATGGGAATCCCACGTTGGTTTGTGAGATCGAAACCGGTCAGGCGGGCTCCAGCTGACCGTTACGAAGCCGCAGCACCCGGTCGCAGCTCCGCGCGAGCTCCAGGTTGTGGGTGACGATCACGACCGCCAGGCGACTCTCCCTGCAAAACTGCTGTAGGAGCGAGAGGAGGTGCGCGGCGGTACTGTCGTCCAGATCGCCGGTGGGCTCGTCGGCGAACAGAACCTGGGGTTCGGTCACCAGCGCGCGGGCGATGGCGACCCGCTGCTGCTCGCCGCCCGAAAGCTCGCCGGAGCGATGCGTCGCCCGGTCGGCCAGCGCCACCCGTTGCAGCCAGAGGCCGGCCTGCGCCAGCGCCTCGCCGCGGGCAACCCCGCGCGCAAGCAGCGGCAAAGCGATGTTTTCAGCGGCGGTGAACTCGGGCAGAAGGTAGTGGAACTGCCAGACGAAGCCGACCGCACGGTTCCTGAGAGTGGCGGCCTGTGCCGGGGTGAGCCGGGTGACCTCTGTGCTGCCGAGCCAGACCTGGCCGGAGGTGGGGCGGTCGAGGCCGCCCAGCAGATGCAGGAGGGAGCTCTTGCCCGCGCCGCTCTGGCCGACGATCGCCACCGATTCACCGGAGGCTACAGTCAGGTCCAGGTCGCGGAAGAGTTGGATGGACGGAGGGTAGCTCTTGCTGAGGGCCTGCGCACGCAGCACAGGCCCCTCGGTGGGGCCTGCGGTCGAGACCTCCGAAGCCGCGCTGGAGGGAATCATCAGCTTTGGGCGACCTTGCCGCCGTCGTCGTCCACCGCGTCCTGGGTGGGGTGATTCTCCTGGCCGGGTGCGACGGAGGCGCGGTCCGGTTCGACCGAGGGCTGGCTGACTTGGGGAGCGTCGCTTGCCAGGGGCTGCTGCGGATCGGTGGGGGGCAGGGCGCGCTCCCGCTTTCGACTAGGGTCCCATTCGGCCCGAAAGGCGATCGAGAGGCGATTCCAGGCATTGATGCTCGCCACCGCCAGGGTCAGGTCAACGAGATCCTTGTCGTGGAAGAAGGTGCTGACCGCAGCGTAGTCCGCGTCGCCGGCGTGCCGCGTCCGGATGTCGGTGACCGAGTCCGCCCAGGCCAGGGCGGCGCGTTCCTTCGGGGTGAAGGCGTCGGACGCCTCCCACTGCGGCAGGGCCTGGATGCGGGAGTCGGGCTCGTGGTGCTTCCGGAGCTCGGCGGTATGGTGGCCGATGCAGAAGGAACAGTCATTGAGTAGCGACACCCGGAGACGAACAAGCTCGAGGAGCACGGCCGGCAGCGCGGTCGTGGCATTCAGGTAGTGCTCGAGCCCGCGAAGCTGGGCGATGCCTTCGGGGGCGAGCTCGGGGTAGCGAAGGCGGGGCGGCATACAGCTTCAGTGTAGCCAACGGACCTACTCATAGCGCAATGCCTCCGCGGGCAGGACGCCCGCCGCGGAGTGCGAGGGATACAGCGTGGCCAGGAGGCTGATGCCGAGCGAGACCGCGGCGACGAGCAGGGCGTCGGCTGCGCGCGGTGCGAACGGAAGATGGTCGATGGAGTAGACCCCGGGGTCCAGCTGCAAGGGAAAGCGTGCGCCCAGAAGGCAGCCGAGGTAGCCCAGCACGAGGCCCAGCACAGTGCCTACTGCTGCGATGAGAACCCCCTGCAGCAGGAAAATACGACGAACCTGCGCCGAGGTGACCCCGAAGCTCATCATCACCGCGATGTCGCGCGTCTTTTCCATGACCATCATGGTGAGGGCGCTCAGGATATTCAGTGCGGCCACGACGACAATCAGGGCGAGGACGACAAAGGTGACCGCCTGCTCCAGCCGGAGCGCGCGAAAGAGTTCGCGATTCTGCTCCTGCCAGGGGGTGGCCTCGAAGCCTGGCCCGGCAGCCTGTTGCAGGGCGCGGGCGACCTCGGGCGCGCGGTCGAGGTCGTCGACGCGGAAGCTGAGGACGCTCACCAGATCGGGCTCGGAGAAGAGGTGCTGCGCGTCGGCCAGGCGGATGAAGGCGTACCCGGAGTCGTAGCTGTAGAAGCCGGAGGCGAAGATCCCGACGACCTCGAAGCGCTGGTAGCGCGGGGTGATGCCGAGCGGGGTGAGTTCCCCCTGGGGACTGGTGATGAGGATGGTCTCGCCAACCTCCGCGCCCAGGGTGGCCGCGAGGTCATGGCCCAGAACGATGGGCGGCGTAGGCAGGTCTGCCGCGGACAGGGCCGAGGGTAGCGGGGGAACAGGGTCGAGCGGAGCGTAGGAGCCCTGATCGACCGATTGCAGCAGGTTGTCGATGCGGAGCTCGTCGGCGGGCACGATGCCTTTGACCAGCGCGCCGCCCGAGCGGGGGCCGCGGGAGATGAGCACCTGGCCGTAGAGCCCGGGCGCCACGGCGCGGACGTGCGGCACGCGCGCAAGACGCGCCATCACCGGCGGCCAGTCGCGGATGCCGTCGCCGGCCACGCGCAGCAGCTCGACGTGCGCCGTCGCGCCGACCAGGCGGTCCTGCAGGTCGCGGCGCATGCCGTTGGTGATCGCCAGCGCGAGGATGAGCGACGCGACCCCGGCCGCGACCCCGAGGATGGAAATGCCTGTGATGAGGCCGACCACTGCCTGGCGACGCCGGGCGCGAAGGTAGCGGGCGGCGATAAAGAGTTCAAAGCGCACGTGAGCTTCATGGTAGACGGCGCGGCGGCCCGGGAGGGAACGGCAGACGCGGAGGACGGCGGAGACACGGTGCGGGGTGGAACAGCCGATGGAGCCCAACAGCGGTCCGCCTCGTCTATAAAGGTGACACTTTGGGACCGGTGTGCGTGTACGCTGGCCCGCGTGGAGTCTCCACTATGACCAAGGGCCCCCTTTTGGCGACGGCGGTGATCGCCTTCGCCTTGACCACCACGATGCGCGCGCAGCAGGCGCCCGCCCCGGCGCAGACGCCGACGCCGCCCTCGACGCCGGCCACCGACGACAGCGGGCCGACGACCGGCAACGACGCGGTGATCCTGCCCAAGAAAAAGGACGAGCCCGCGACCCCGCCGCCCGCGCCCGCCGAGGACCGGGTGAAGAACCCGGGAGGGGCGATCTACTCGATGCGGGTGGATGTGCCGATCGTCAATCTGGATGTGGGCGTGTTGCTGGACAAGAATCACCAATTCGTGCCGGGGCTGAAGGCAGATAACTTCCTGGTAGTCGAAGATGGCGTGGAACAGCGGGTGCAGGACGTGCACATGGCCAAGACGCCCATCACGGCCGTGATGCTGCTGGAGTTTGCGTCGACCTCGTACGCGTTTCTGTCGGACATGGAGAACGCGTCAGCGGCGTTCTTCCGCACCCTGCAGCCGGAGGACTACGTCGCGGTGGAGACCTACGACCTGCGCCCGCATATCCTCTGCGACTTCACCAACAACAAGGACACGGTGCGCGAGGCGCTCCAGAGCCTGACGATCCCGGGTTTTCGGGAGACCAACGAGTTCGACGCGCTCTATGAGACGTTGGACCGGCTGAGCCGCGTCGATGGACAGAAGTACATCGTGCTCATCTCCAGCGGGCGGGACACGATGTCCAAACTCACGCTGGACGAGATGATGGCGAAGATCAAAGCCACGCCGAACGTGACCATCTTCACCATCAGCACGGGGGGGTTCGTCCGCGAGATGGCGGGCACGAGGAACCAGTTCGGGCCCTCGCACATGGACTACCTGCAGGCGGACAACGAGATGCGGACCTTCGCCAACATGACCGGCGGCCTTAGCTTTCAGCCCGTATTTCAGGGCGAACTGCCGGACATCTTCGGGCGGATCAGCGACTCCATCCGCAGCAAATACGTGCTGACCTACCGGCCGACCAACCCCAAAAACGACGGGACCTACCGCAAGGTGAAGGTGTACCTCGTGGACAACGAAGGCAAGCCGCTGAAGATGCAGGACGAAAAGGGCAAGACCCTGAAGTACTCGATCGTGGCCCGGGATGGCTATCGGGCGAAGCTGCCGGTAGAGTAAGTCCCCGGATCCCCGGAACTGCGAAGGCGGTGTACGTGGCGGGCGCGGTATGGGCGCGGCGGTTCCTGCCGCGTTTTCTTTAGGCGAAGCGATCGCTGTGGTCGCGGCTGTGGATGGGCGCGAGGCAGAGCAGAAGCAGGCCTTCGACCAGCACGGCGCCTTCCAGTTGCACGGAAAGTTTGTGGAGACGCTCGAAGTGCAGCCGTGCGGGCGCGTCGGCCGGGGCCGCGTTGACCTCGCCGCCCAGGGTGAGGCGGTCGGTCTCCATGTGCGGCAGCACGGATTGCTGCAGATACAGCGTTAGCGCCATCATGGCGACGACAAGCGCGATCTCGATCGCGCGAGCCGGGTGGGAGTCGTGCTGCGTCGCCAGCAGGGCCAGGGTGAAGAAGAGGTAGATGCCGCCCGCGAGGAGGCCCAGGCGATGAAGGGTGATCAGGCTCCCCCGCACGATCAGGCCTGCCTGCTGCGCATCGGGCAGGACCTTGAAGGCGAGCCTCGCGACCACCACAAAAAAGACGAGGCTGCCCACCCAGACGGACAGCGGGATCAGCCGAAGTATGCGGAAGACCGTCCTCATGCGCTTTCTCGTCCGCTCAGCACCGGCTCCGGCGAGGCGGCTGGCGCTGCGGCGAGCGACGACGCGGGGACATCAGCGGGGCGCAGGCTTGCCGACTGTGTCACGGCGGTCTCATCGGGTGCGCGATCGACCTGCCGGTGAAGAATGCGGCCGAGGATCAGCTCCAGAGCGGCCCGGGCTTCCTGGTAGGCGGGATCGCTGATGCGCCGCTGCAGGCGCTCGGTCTCCAGGGTAAAGAGTTCGTCCTTCAGGGCAACCAGCGGGTCGCCCGGCGAACTGTGCACAGGGATCGGCGCGGGCGGCCAGGAGTTGAGCCCGGGGTTCGGGCCCGTGGTGGAAGGACCAACACTGGCCGAAGCCGCTGCGTTCGGTTTGCGCAGAAGCACGCCGGCGGCGGCGGCCAACAGCAGCGCCAGACCCGACAGGATCCACCACTTGTACTTGGCCCATGGGTCGCGGTCACCGCTCTCGTCCAAAGGCGCGTTGAGGCCTCGGCCGCCGGCAAGATCGGAGTTGCTCACCGCGGGCGCGTTGGCGTCAGGATTGCTGCCCGCGTTGGCGGTTGCGGCGTTGGGGGCGCTGTTGGCCTCCTCGCCGGGTGCGATCTGCGGAAGGGTTCCAGTCCCCGAGACAGAAAATTGCGGTCCCGAACCCGCCGCAAGATCCTGGGCCAGAAAGGTCTGCGTGCCGGGCTTGGAGGTCTGGGGCGCCAGAGGAGATCCTGCACCGGGGGTCAGCTTCATGCTGGTGGGGACCAGCACGGCGAAGGTCTTCACCGCGGTGGTGAGCCGTGGGGTGAAGGTGAAGCTGCCCGTGTAGGGAACCGTGTACGAGATGCCGAACTGGGTTTCGCCCGGGCGGAGTGGAAAGAGGAAGCTGAAGTGGCCGGGGTCGCCCTGGGGAACGGCGGGCGTCTGTACGGGCATGCCGCCCTGCGTGATGGCGCCGGTGCGCCCGAGCAACGCCCCGGGAGGCAGGAAGAAATCAAAGCCGGACGCGCTGAACTGCGTGCGTTGCGGGGTCGACTGATTGAGGACCTGAAGCACCTCGACGACGCGCAACTCGGTTGCCGTGGCCTCCACGTGCAGCTCTTCCACTGCGGTCTGCACGCCGTCCACCTTGGCCGCTGCGTCGTACACCGTGACCGCAATGTTGTGCTGATCCGGCTGCACGGGTTGAAAGTAGGCGGCCTTCTGGTGGGTGACGCGCACGAGATGGATACCGTCATCGGGCACCTCGAGCGAGAAGTGCCCCCGGGCGTCGGTGGTGGTCCGCGTGGACTCCTGCATGCCCGCCTGTAGTTGAATCAGCACAACGGTGTCCCCGGCGGAGACCTTGCTGGTGGTGCCGTTGGTGACGGTGCCCGTGATGGGTTCGGCCGCGTGGGCAGCGAGCGCGGGCAGGGCGAGAAGAAGCGCAGCCAGGGTCTGCGGGAAAGAGGTCTGCGGGAAAAAGCGAGCGGATCGCACGTCCTTAGGATACGTCAGCGCGTCGCGGCCGGGCTCAGCCGGAGAGCCTAGCCGCCCAGGGTATCCATCTCCGCGAGCACCTGCGCGGCCTCGGCCTCCAGCGCCTCGCGTTGGTGGGCGTAGTCCTCCTCGGGGAACTTGCCCGCGCGGTACTCGAAGTTGAGGTCGCGGAGGTTGTCGTAGATGACGTCCTTGCGCTCACGGAGGTAGTCAAGGCGCGTCTTCTCGGCCTGCGGAGACGAGAAAAGTTGGCGCTCCGGCCGAAAGATAAACACGAGACAGCCGATAAGAAGAAGCAGGGAGGGCAGGACGGTCTGAAGGTTCATGGAAGGCGGCAGGACGCGGTGGTCTGTCCAGGCGTCCAAACTAGTGTAGCTGCGCTGTGGGGCGGCGGTCGGAGATGATTTTCATTGTTGGGACGAGGTTGCGGACGCTTTTGGCGGCTCTGGCGGTTGTTGCAGGGCTGGACTGGCCGGCGCGCAGCCCGGGGCAGACGGCCGCGCCCGCGAGCCTCCACACCGATGCGCTGAACCTGGATCCGCTGGTGAGGCAAGGCTACGAGCACTTCTACAACCTGGACTATGAAGGCGCGCTGAAGCTCTTCACGAGCGTCGCCCAGCAACACCCGCAGGAACCGATGGCCTGGAACTACGTGCTCGTCGCGACGCTGTTCCGCGAGATGTACCACCAAGACCTGCTGGACACGACGTACTACGCACACGACAGCTTTCTTTCCTCCAAGCGCGAGGTGGACGTCTCCAGCACCGCACGGGCGCAGATCGAAAGCCTGGTGGACAAGGTGATCGCGATGAGCGATGCGCGGCTAAAAGCGAATCCGAGCGACAAAGATGCGCTGTTTGCGCGCGGTTACGCCCGCGGCATGCATGCTTCATTCGTGACGCTGGTGGACCACTCGTTTGCTGCCGCGGCGAAGCAGGGCTATCAGGCGCGCAACGACTCCGAAGCCGTGTTGAAGCTCGATCCACAGTACGCCGACGCCGAGATGGCGGTAGGCATACAGCAGTTTGCCGTGGCTAGTCTGCCACGGTTTGTCCGGCTGATGGTAGGCGTGATGGGCGTGGGCGGCTCCAAGCAGAAGGGCCTGGAACTGCTGCGTGACTCCGCCGCGCACGGCGTCATCACGAGCGTCGAATCGCGCACGATCCTGTCTCTCTTTTTGCGCCACGATGGGCGCTATCCGGAGGCTCTGGAGGTGGAGCGTGGTCTGGCGGCGCAGTTCCCCCACGACTATCTGTTCCGGCTTGAAGTCGCGAATCTGCTTAAGGATGAAGGGCACGGCACGGAGGCCATCGCGGCGTACAAACAGGTACTCGCCGACGCGGCCAAGCCGGGCTACTTCGTCGATCCTCGGCTGCAGCTGGCCTGGTTCGGACTAGCGGACACGGAGCGGGGCTACAACGACATCGCGGGCGCGGCTTACGGCTACACGCAGGCGGCCGAGCAGCCGAACTGCAGTGAGTGGCTGCGCAAACGCGCGGAGCTGGACGCCGGGGAGATGGATGATCTCCTGCATCGCCGGCAGGAGGCCGTGCGCATGTACGAGGCCGCCGCGGCGGCAGGAGGCGACCAGTCGCAGGCGGCCTCGGCGCACCGCTACCTGAAGTCGGCGTTCACGGGGCAGTAGGGCGATGTGGGCGTTGGAACCGAGGCAGGCGGCCTGACGTATGGTGTGGGTGAGGCCTGTGATGGGCAAAGAAGGAGACCCGAGATGACCTGCACAGCATGTGGGCAAACGCTGGATACGAATGCGCGGTTTTGTAGCGGGTGTGGCCGGGCTTTGGCGGTGGCGTATCCGGTTGCCCGGATCGCGGAACCGCTGGTGCGGCCGCGTGAGGGACGTATGATCGCGGGCGTCTGCGCGGGATTTGCGCTGCGCTACGGCTGGGACGTGGCGCTGGTGGGCCTGGGGGTGTTGCTTTCGATCGTCTTTGCCGGCGCCCCGCTGATCGCTTACCTGGTGGCCTGGATCGTGATGCCGAACGCGCAGTTTGCGCTTCCAGGGCAGGCCGGTGTGCCTCCGGGTGTGGGACCGGGTAGCATCATCTCGTGAGTCTGTTTCCTGCGCCTCGGCCGCTGCGGTATGAGAAGCAACGCCTGAGGCTCTCAGGATGCGATCTTGCCGAGCTTGCGGAGCGCTACGGCACCCCGCTGTATGTGTACTCCGCGGACGATGTGCGGGAGCGGGTGGCGCTGTTTGCGGGCGAGTTCGCCCGTGTGCCGCATACGGTTTGTTACGCCGTAAAAGCGAACTCTTCGCTGGCGTTGTTGCGCCAGCTGGGTGCGCTTGGGTGCGGGTTTGACATCGTCTCCGGGGGAGAACTGGAGCGCGTGCGCCGGGCCGCCCCCGAGGCGCTCGGGCGAGTCGTCTTCTCCGGGGTGGGCAAGCAGGCGTGGGAGCTGGATGCCGCGCTGGAGGCAGGCATTCTGCTCTTTAACGTGGAGAGCGAGGCCGAGCTGGCGCTTCTGGGCGCGCGGGCGCAGGCGGCCGGCAAACGCGCCCGGTTTGCGCTGCGTGTGAATCCGGATGTGGCTGTCCAGACGCATCCGTATATCTCGACCGGGCTGCGGGAGCACAAGTTCGGCGTGCCGATAGAGCGTGCGCGGGCGATCTACGCCGACGCGCGGGCACAGGCGTTCCTGGAACCGGCAGGGGTGAGCGTGCACATCGGGTCGCAGATCCGGGAGGTGGCGCCCTTCGCCGAGGCGCTCGGCCGGGTGCGCGATCTGGTGCAGGAGCTGCGGGCCGATGGACACGGGATTCGGTACATGGACGCGGGCGGCGGGTTTGGCATTGAGTACGGCCGGGCGGCGTCCGATCCGGCCGCGGGTGTCCGGCGCTACGCGGAGGCGCTTTGCGGGGTGCTTGTCGGGGAGAACACGCACCTGCTGCTGGAGCCGGGCCGCTTCCTGGTGGCTCAGGGCGGTGTGCTGCTGACGCGGGTGCTGTTTACCAAGGCCAACGGAGACCGGCAGTTTGTGATCGCGGACGCGGCGATGAACGACCTCATGCGGCCCGCGCTCTACGGCGCACACCACGAGGTGCTGCCGGTGCAGGAGCAGACCGCGGAACGTACGGCCGATCTGGTGGGTCCGGTGTGCGAGAGTGGCGACTTCCTGGCCCGTGATCGCCTGCTGCCGCACGCGTCCTCCGGCGATCTATGGGCGGTGCTGGATGCCGGAGCCTACGGCATGAGTTTGAGCTCGAACTACAACACCCGCGGCCGTCCGGCGGAGGTCCTGGTGCAGGACGGCGCGGCGCGACTGATCCGGCGGCGGGAGACGGTCGACGACCTGCTGGCGACCGAGCTGATGTGATTGGCTGCGTGCAGAGCCCTTCCCGGAAGGGCTTAGGCGGGATGGAGAGCGGCAGCATGCGCATGCTAGAATCACCAGCGATGAAGCCGCGCCGGGCTCCTCCGACGGTTGCACCCGGAGCCTGCGCAGGCGGCACAGAACAACGAAAGCACTGAGGTTTTTCGCATGTCCGGCCACTCGAAATGGGCGACCATCAAGCACAAAAAGGGCGCCCTGGACGCCAAGCGGGGCAAGATCTTCACCCGCCTGATCAAGGAAATCATGGTCGCCGCAAAGGCTGGCGGCGGGGATCCTGACGGCAATCCCCGGCTGCGAACGGCGGTGCTCGCGGCCAAGGCCGAGAACATGCCGCAGGACAACATCAAGCGCGCGATCCAGCGGGGCACCGGTGAGATCGAGGGCGTGAGCTATGAAGACATCACCTTTGAGGGCTATGGTCCCGGCGGCGTCGCCGTCATCGTGCAGGTGCTTACGGACAACCGCAACCGCGCGGTGAGCGAGATTCGGCATGCCTTCTCAAAGAACGGCGGCAACCTGGGGGAGTCGGGGTCGGTCGGCTACATGTTCTCTAAGAAGGGCCTGATCGTGGTGCCCAAGGACGCGGCGGACGAGGACAAGCTCACCGAGATCGTGCTCGATGCCGGTGCCGAGGACCTGAGCGAGGACGGAGACTACTGGGAGATCACGACCGCGCCCAAGGACCACGAAGCTGTGGCCGAGGCGCTGAAGAAGGCCGGCATCACGCCTGAGAGCTCCGAGGTGACGATGCTCGCGTCGACGTATCAGAAGCTCGAAGGAACGCAGGCCAACGCCATGATGCGGCTGCTGGATACGCTCGAAGACCTCGACGATACCCAGAACGTCTATTCCAACTTCGAGATGGATGAGGCGACGGTCTCGGCGTAACCCATTGCGCATCGGATGGAAAGAACAGGCCGCCAGTCGATCTGGCGGCCTTCGGCTGTGAGGCAGATATTTTGACTCTTCTGAAGTCGGTGTTCGCGGCGGTATGGCTCTTTGCCTGCTTGGGGGCGAGCATTGACGCCCAAAGCGCAGATCGAGACAGCACCCAAAACATGTCGCACCCTGTGACCTTGACGGGGACCGTGGTCGATCCGCAGGGAACGCGGGTCTCCGAAGCTACGGTGACCGTGTATCAGGGAGCGCAGATGGTCGCCCGTTCGAATACAGACGCCAGGGGCCACTTTCGTTTTCAGGGTGTGCCAGGGGAGTATCAGGTTGTTGTGGTCGGAAGGTGCTTCGCACCTTTGCATAGCTCACCCGTTCCCTTCGCCGCGGAGGAGTCAACCCGTTTCACCCTGCAGGAGTTCACCGAGGGTGTGGCTCCGGCGGCGTGCATAACGGGGCCGGTCCCAGCGAAGCAACGCAACGAAGGGGAACCGCCGGTCCGGCGAGAGGCGAACCTCGCCCCCTGGGACGTCGGAGCGCTCTTCCAGGGTGGTGTGGGCGTAACCGAGAACCGCGGCAGCTTCCGCTTTCTGCTTGGGGGCGCGCACCTGGGCAAGGTGTTGACCGGGGAGATCGGAACCGGTCTGCTACGCGGGAACTTCGAGTATGCGGGCGAGCTGTTTCCGTACTGGCAGTCCTTTACGCCCCGCTTCGAGCGCAACAACTGCTCCTCTCCCATCGCGGGCGAGCTGGTCTGTTCGCCGTACTACACCACCGGCGGTACGTACACGGGCGTGTCCCTGACGCCGATCATCCTGCGCTGGAACTTCACCCACGGGCAGCGGCTGATGCCGTGGGTCCAGGGTGCGGGCGGCTTGCTTTGGACCAATCACAAGTATCCCGCGTTTGGCTCTCCCGTATCGTCGCTGGCCACCAACGGCCCAGGGACTGACACGAGTGTCTGGAACTTCACCCCGCAGTTCGGGGTGGGCACGCACCTCTTTGTGAAGCCGAAGCGCTCGATCGATTTCAGCGCGAACGCAGTGCACATCTCCAGCGCGAGCTTAGGCGACAAGAACCCTGGGGTAAACGCCAGCATGCAGTTTGCCGTGGGGTACAGCTGGTGGACGCGGTAGCGACTCACCCGCTCCGCAAGCACGGCTCGACCCGGATGTCATAGGATACGCAACGCAGGTTCCATGCTGGACGAACACGCCATTGTCGAATGTGTGCCGAACTTCTCCGAGGGGATCGACCGGGAGAAGGTGACCGCGATCGTGCGCGCGATGGAGGTTCCCGGCGTGTCGCTGCTGGACTGGTCGGCCGATGCGGACCACAACCGTAGCGTGGTGACCGTGGCGGGCGCGCCGGAGGCGGTGGTCGAGTCCGCGGTGCGCGGGGCGGGGAAGGCCGCGGAGTTGATCGACCTGACCCGCCAACGTGGAGAGCATCCGCGCATCGGCGCGGCAGACGTAATCCCCTTCGTGCCCGTGCGCGAGCTGTCGCTGATGCAGTGCGCCATTCTGGCGCGGCAGGCGGGTCTGCTCATCGCGCAGCGGTTCGGCGTGCCGGTGTACCTGTACGAGGCGGCCGCCTCCCGCCCGGACCGGGTAAACCTTGAGGATGTCCGCCGGGGTCAGTTTGAAGGGCTGCTGCGCGACGCAGCACGGGATGCGACACGGCGTCCGGACATCGGGGGCCCGGAGCTGCATCCCCGCGCCGGGGCCAGTGCGGTAGGGGCGCGACGGTTCCTGATCGCCTACAACCTCTATCTGGCGGATGACGGCAAGGCGCCGAACGTGAGCCTGGCCCGCACGATCGCCCGTGAGGTGCGGGCCTCAAGCGGTGGTCTATATGGAGTCAAGGCCCTGGGCGTGCTTGCCGATGGGCGCGCACAGGTGAGCATGAACATCACCGATTTCGAACGCACACCCGTCTCCCGGGTGTATGCGGCGGTGCGGGAGATCGCCACGCAGCATGGGGGCAGGCTGGCCGAAGGAGAGTTGATCGGCCTGATGCCCGAAAAGGCGTATGAGCCGAACGCCGAATGGGTACGTCAAACCGTTGGGTTCGATCCGGAGCTGAAGATTCTGGAACGGCGGCTGCGGCAACCGCTGGCGTGGCCCTGAGCAGGAAAGCGTCGACAGGGGTGCCTGCGCAGGCGGGAATCAGCGAGAATAGAGTGTCGGGCACATCGACAGGGTTTTGAGGACCGCGAAGAGATGGTGGTCAAGGGCTGGCAGTATGGAATCGCAGTAGCCGGCGTGGCGGCGATGATGGGGTTGAACTCGACGGCCAAGGCCGCGCAGCTGAGCGGAGATGCCCGATCCTCGATTCCGCGCGACGTGCAGCAGATCATCGTGGTGGACTACAAGGCCATGCAGAACTCGCCGGCGGCGATGCAGCTGAAAGATCGTGTGCTGCCCCCGGAGCTGAAGCGTTTGGAGACCGCGCTCAAGACCTCCGGCCTCAAGGTCGATCAGGATGCGGACACGCTGGCGTTTGCGGCGTTTCGCAGCGGCGAGGCCGGTACTCGCGTCATCGGCGTGGCGCAGGGTCAGTTCCAGACCCAGACCATCATGAGTTACTTCACCAAGAACAAGATCAAGCCGGTGGCGCTGCGCAACAACAGCATCTACCCCATGGGTTCAGCGGGCATGAGCGTCGTCTTCATGAACCAGACGACCATGGTCTTCGGCGACCGCGCCGCGGTGCAGGCGGCGCTGGACGCGCGTGACGGCCTGACCGCCAACTTCCTGCAAAACGGGGAGATGATGAACGAGATGAACGCGGTCGACACGCGTTCGGTATGGAGCCTGCTGGACCAGAAGGGCACCCAGACGATGATGAAGAGCGTGCTGGGCGAGGCCGCCCAACTCGCGGACTATGACACCGTGAAGAACCGCATGAAGTCTGCCCGGTACACGATGGACTTCGGGAACGGCGTGCGGTTTGAGATGGCGGTGGTGATGTCCGACTCGGTAACCGCGGCGACCGCGGCGACGCTGATGAAGGGTGTCATGATCCTGCGCAAGAGCGGCGGCTCGCCGATCGAAAAATCAGCGCTGGACGATACCGCCATCGATTCGAACTCCGGTACGCTGACCGTCGCGTACTCCTCGTCTGACAACCAGTTCGATAGCCTGCTGAACTCGCCGCTGTTCCAGCAGGTGGTGAAGTAAGCACGGGGCTCCAAAAAGAAAAGGGGGGGGGGGGGGGGGGGGGGGCGGGGGGGTGTTGGA
>CAXTWN010000020.1:18821-30160 GCA_964248055.1 uncultured Acidobacteriaceae bacterium
CGCGCCCCAACCAAACCCCCGCGGCCCCCGGGGTGGGCCCCCCCCCCTTCGTGTTCTGCAAGCCTGCTAGGTCCGAGCCGACTTTGGGTCCGCGGGACTGCTGGGAGGCCGGCCCGCAGCGCTGCAACGCTTCATCACGGCGGAGCGCAGGCGATCCGCCAGATCCTCTGGAAACTCGTAGGTCTCGTGCTCGCGGTAGATCGAGATGGTTTTTTGAGTGGTGCTGACAACGACCTCACAGTGGTGGCAGGCGCCAAGATGCGCCTTCACTTCTGCCAGGAGTTCCGGGTTGATCTGCCCATCGAAGTAGTCGGTGAGCTTGGCTAGAAACTCCGTGCAGTTCACTACGAGCCCTCTTTCTTCTGCCGGAAGTAGCGGCTCAGACGCTCGCGCAATTGTAGACGCGCGCGCAGGAGTCGCGACTTGACGGCGGGGACGCTCAGCCCGAGCGCCTCAGCCGTCTCCTCCGTTGACAGGTTTTCGATGTCGCGCAGAGTGAAAACGGTGCGAAAACCTGGCGGAAGGCCGGCGATGGTCTTGCGGAGGATGTCGCCGAGCTCGGACTGAGAGAAGATCTGCTCCGGGTTGGGGCGCCACTCGGCGAAGTCGCGGGGAATTGCGCCCTCTTCGGTTTCGACGTCCTGGTCCATGGAGACGGTGCGTGATGTCTTGCGCCGGCGCAGCCGCATCAGGCTCTCGTTCACCGCGATGCGCACCAGCCAGGTGGAGAACTTTGAGTTGCCCTGAAACTGTTCGAGCTTCTGAAAGGCCTTGAAGAAGACGTCCTGGGTAATGTCCTCGGCGTCCTCGCGATTTTGCGTGATGTGCAGCGCTGTCCGGTAGATCTGCCGCTCGTACTGCCGCACAAGCTGCTCGAAAGCGGCCGTGTCGCCCGCCTTCGCCCGCTCTACCAGAGCGACGTCAGGGTGCGGCTCCGCCGGGGGAACCGCGGCGGGCGCCGGCCGTGCTTCGGGTTCAGCGAGAGATGAGGTCTGAGCCGCCATGATCCTCCTTAGTGTACTTGGACGCAGCGGAAGGAGCGAGCGCTGGCTTTGCGGCGCGAGGGCTCGCGTCGAGGGCAGAGCAGGCTGGCGAGCCCTGTGGCCGTGTGCGGAACTCCGGTCGGTCTGAGGTGTCTAAAAGAAGGACAGATCTGGCGCGCCGGAGGGAGTGCGATCACGCGCTTGGGAAGGGAGCTGCCGGGAAGTTGTAGAGTGGGTACCCGCTCGGAGAGGCACACTCGGCTTGCAAGAGGCTCGCTCCGGGCCTGGCGTGACGGGCAAACGATCGAGTGCATGTATCTGGACATGTATCTGGGCTGGTTCTGCGTTGGCCGGCTGGTTTGGCGAATGCGGGGGTTGGACGTACAGTCGAGAAAGGTGGGCGTGATGAAGAAGACTTGGTTCGCCGTCTCCTTGCTGGCCTGGGCGGGACTGCTCGTGCAGCCTGGGCAGGGGCAACCGCGGAAGCACGTTCTGGTACGGGCGAAGGGCTCTGCCAGCCTGCATCACGTGGTGGCCAGGGGTAGGTCCGCAACCCACGGCAAGGCGCGTGGGCACGCGACGCTGCGCACGGTTTCGACGCACGGACTACCGACAGGACACGCCGTGGTGGAGCGAGCCACCGCGGAGAGCCGACGCCTGAGCAGCGCGTTCACCGCCTCAGCGATGCTGCGGCCCATGGCGCAGCAGCTGCTCGCCACCCGCAGCGCGGCGGCATATAACGGGGTTCTCAGCTATGCGGCGTCGCACCCCGGCGAGGCAGCGGCTGCGGCCGAGTTGGCTGTGGGCCACGCCTACTCGCTGGATCACCGGTACAGCGAGGCGGAAAGCGAGTTCCACACGGCGGCGGGCTCCGGCGAGGCGCTGTCCGACTACGCCGACTACCTGCAGGCCCAGGCGGCGATCTCCGCCGGACGGCCAGGCGATGCGATTGCCCTGCTGGAACGCTTCGGGGATCGTCATCCCGACAGTCTGTTTGTGCCGCAGGCGCCGGTTCTGCTCGCTACGGCCTACCTGGCGGGCAACGACTCCGCGAATGCGTTGCGCGTGTTGCAGCCGGTCGTCAACGGACCGAACGGTAAGCATCTGGACGTGCAGATGGCCCTGGCGAAAGCGCAGCAGGCCAGCGGCAACGTGAGCGCGGCGGCAGAGCTCTATCGCGGCGTGTACCTGTCCTACCCGGTCAGCAACGAGGCAGCGACCGCAAAGGCGCAGCTTGCGGCGATGAATGTGCCGCTTACCGCGGCAGAGCGGAAGGAGCACGCCGATGCGTTGTTCAATGACAAGCAGTACAACGAAGCGGCGGCGGAGTACCGGGCATTAGAGAAGAACGATGCGAGCCTGATGCAGGCCGACCGCGACGCTCTTGAGATCTACGCCGCGGTGTGCGATCTCCGCCTGAAGCGCATCACGCGGGGCGACGTGGAGCACCTGCCCATCACCAGTGATGACACGGCAGCGTTGAAGATGTATCTGCAGTCGGAGCTGGCGCGCAGCGAGGGCAGTCCTGCCGAACACGATGCCATCGTCGCCCAGCTTTCCGCCAAATATCCCAGCAGTCGGTGGCTCGAAGAAGCCTTGTACTCCGGCGGCAACATGTACCTGATCAAGCGGGATGCACCGCACGCGATCGCCGAGTACAGCGAGTTGGTCAGCCACTTCCCCCGCAGCACCTACGCGCCGAGCGCCCACTGGCGTGCGGCCTGGCTGAACTACCGTCTGCGCCACAACGCAGACGCGGCGCGCATGTTCGACGAGCAGATCACCATGTACCCGGGCGGTCAGGAGATCCCCGGCGCGCTCTACTGGCGCGGCAGGCTGTACGAGGATGTGGAAGGAAACTTCGGGCAGGCGCTGAACTACTATAAGGCGCTCAATGCAGCCTACGTGAACTCGTACTATGCGTTGCTGGGCCGGCAGCGGATCGCGGTGATCGGCTCCCGCGACGCGGTTTCGCCGGCGCCGGTGCTGAGCGCGGTTCGCGCCATCGAAGACCCGAACCTCATCGGGACGCTCCCGGAGGACGACCCTCATCTGATCAAGGCGCGGCTGCTGGCCAACGCCGCCCTGAACGAGTACATCCGGCCGGAGATCCAGCTGAGCTCGACCTCCGGTCAGTGGGGCGCTCTGGCGGAGGCGGAGATCTATCAAAGCTTTGGCGAGAACGCACGCGCGCTGCAGGCCATGAAGCGCAGCAAGGTGCCGTTCTTTTCGCTGCCGGTCAGCGAGGTGCCCTCGGTCTATTGGCCGCTGGTGCTGCCGCGGCCGTACTGGCAGCAGCTCTCAGCCGATGCAGAGAGCCAGAACCTTGACCCCTACCTGGTGACCGCGCTGATCCGGCAGGAATCCGAGTTCAACCCCGGCGCTGTGAGCCGGGCAAACGCGTATGGCCTGATGCAGCTGTTGCCGTCCACGGGCAAGGCAATGGCCAGGAGGGACGGGGAGCGGCACTTCAGCGCTAGCGAGCTTTTTGATCCCTCGGAGAACCTCCGGCTCGGCACAGCATACCTGCGGCAAAACATCGACCGTTACGGCGGTCAGGTGGAGTATGCCCTGGCAGCCTACAACGCCGGGGACGGTCCCGTGCGGCAATGGATTGCGAGCGGCGACTACAAGGACATCCCGGAGTGGGTGGAGTCGATCCCGTACAGCGAGACGCGCGACTACGTGCAGGCCATCATGCGCAATCGCGAGGTATACCGGGCGGTGTACGCGGGGCGATAAGGCGAGGTCTGAAAGACCGCCTTTGCCGATTGCGCACCCGCAGGCGACGGTTGGAGGAGGCGTAAGCTGGTACCCATGAAGCGGCTCTCTCCAATCCTCGTGCTCGTGTTCCTTGGCCTCGCTCTTCCGGCACCTGCGCAACGGGGAGCGGTGCATGGTGGCGGCTTCTCCGGCCATGCCATGGGGTTCTCTCACGGCGGTGGGATGGCTCCGCTGGGAACTTCGAGGGGCCCGGGGTTCAGTGCCGCTCCCCGACAGTTTCGTTCGCTGGCGTCCAGCCCGCGCTACATGGGGCAACCCAGGCTGTCCGGAGCGCCGGGCTCCCTTCGCGGCCTTCAGGGAGCTCGACCTGCCTTCTACAGCAGGACCGCAGGCGCGACTCTGCCAGGCTACGCCGGTGCCCGTCTGCTGAGCGGCCAGAGGCGTGACGGCCGCTTCAGGTTCGGCTATCCCCGCTATGTCTATCCGGCATTCGGCGCCTACGGCTTCCTCGATCCGTTCTGGGGCTTCGCTGATGACTTCGGGTACGGCGCTCAGCCCTACTCCGCCGACAACGAGGCCAGCCCCGGTCCAGTTCAGGAGCCTGATGGCCTCGGGCCTGTGAGCCCGGAGCCATACCCAGCTCCCGGCGCGCCACCCCCACCGTCCGCCACGGCCACGGTGCCTCTTCCGGAGGAGGACGCGGTGACGCTGGTCTTCAAAGATGGGCGGCCTTCCGAGCAGGTTCAGAACTACGCGCTGACCCGCACGGCCTTGATCCTCCCCGGAGCGCACCTTCGGCAGATTTCGGTGGAAGAGATCGACCTCCCCGCGACGGAGAGACTGAACCGCGCCGCAGGGATCACCTTTCAGCTGCCCCAGTGACCGGGTGCGGTGCGTGGCGCCGTCCCTCTTGCCCTGGATGGTAGAGGCGCTCCGTGTGGCCCTGCAGCTGATCCGGGTAAAAGTACACCTCACGCAGATTGCCCGCAGCGTACCGCGTCGCTTCATCGTCGAAGTGCTTCGACTGCGGGTTGCCGCTTTCGCCGCCGGCCGTGACGGCCCTTGCTCGCACCTTGGGCCCAAACTCTACGACGGCGACGAAGCTGTTGCCGCTGGTACCGTACCTGCACTTCGTTCCGGGATAACTGCGGGCAGCAAACGACGCCAACGAACCCCACTGAGACGACGTGAAGGGAACCGGCAGGCTCGGGGCCGCGTCGCTGAAGCTGGCAACGATGTCGTCGTTCACGCGTTGAAAGCGATTGATGCGGCCCCACGGCGTCTCCCAGGTCCCAAAGTCGGCTGTGAGCTTGTCCGCGGCTGCGGCCAGCGCCGCAAGCATCGTCTCGCGGCTGACGTGCGCGGCGACATAGTCCTCCCACAGCACGCCGGAGCGACGCGCTTCGGCGGCCACCGGCAGCCCCACGGCCTCGCCCCAGTACACCGCAAGCGAGGTCGGAACGGAGTCCAGCCCCCAGCGCAGGTCCCAGCTTCGCAGCGTCCGGATCTCGCCGGCGAGACGGGACCGGAGCGGCGAGTCGGGCGGCAGGTCGTCCCACGCGCCCAGCAGGATTGGAATCGTTCTTGCAAACCACGGCAGATAGCTGTCATAGGCCGTGGCCATTAGCGATTCAAGGGTGAAGTCATGCCGGTCCTGCAACACACGCACCGCATGCAGCCCGCGCGCCGTCTCCGTACCCTGTTCCACGTAGACGGGAAAATCGGCCTTGCGAAGCGAACTCTCGCCTGCCCCGGACCAGGGGGCATTATTGACGTTCTCCAGCCATCCGCTTTTGGGATTGAACAGATGCGGAATCTCATCCAGGGTCACCAGGCCTTGCCAATCCGTGGCCGGATCGCTGCCATCCACGGGCCGGGTGTAATCGAAGCGGGTGTCTCGTTTCGGGATGAAATCGCCGTGCCAGTACGCGATGTCGCCGTCCGCGTCTGCGAAGACGGTGTTGTTGGAGGAGTTGGCCTTCAGTTCCATCGTCTGCCGAAACGCCGCGTAGCTGCGCGCCTTGGTGCGGAGAAAGCTCTGCTCCAGCGCGGCAACGGGAGTGTTCATCAGCTTCACGGTGACCCAACGCCCGCCCTCGTCGCGCACCACGGGACCATGATCGCTATAGAACGTGGTGAAGCTGCGCTCGCGCATGCCGAGCGCGGTGTTGTACTTGAGCGTGATCTCCTGGCGATGGAATGGCTTCGTCTCTGAGCCGAACTTGTAGGCGAAGCCCGTGCCCTGCGGCTGGACGGCCTCGAGGTACTCATCGACAGCATCCACATTGCTCGAAGTATGCATCCAGCCGGCTCGGTCGTTGAAGCCCTGGTACACGAAGATCTGGCCCCATGTGACGGCCCCGTAGGCGTCCAGCCCCTCGTCGCTGGACATCTGCAACTCCGAACGGAAGAAGAAAGAGGTGTGCGGATTGATGAGCAGCAGGGCGTGGTGGTCGCGCGTGTTGGAGGGTGCAATGGCGAAGCCGTTGGAGCCGCCTGGTTCCGGCTCAGCTTGGCCGACCCCCGGGATCTCCAGGACGGGCGGGCTGTTGTCGGCCACCGGGCCGCTCTTCTGGCTCGGGTCGTAGTGCTTTTGCAAGGCGGCGAGGTTCACGCGCTCGATATCGCCACCGATGCTGCCCTCCGTGAAGGAGAGGGCCATCCACGGTTCGAAGTGATTAATGACGCGCGGCTTGACCGCAGGGTGTGTGGCCAGAAAGAAGTTCAAACCGTCGGCCCAGGCGTCCATGAGCTGCTTCAGCCAGACCGGGCTTGTGGTGTAGTCGCGCTGCAACTGCGCCGGATCAAGGAACAGGCGCTGCCGAAGGTCCTGCCAAAGCTTCGCCTCTCCTTCGGCCTCAGAGAGCCGTCCCAGGGAGACGAGGTAGTTGGTCTCCACACGGTTGAAGTCGTCTTCGCACTGAGCGTAGATCATGCCGAAGACCGCATCCGCGTCCGTCCTGCCGTGCACATGCGCGATGCCCCAATCATCGCGGACAATGGTGGTGTCTCTGGCCTCTGCGGCCCAGCGAGCCTGGTCGCTCTTCTGCGCAGTGGCAAGGAGCGCCGAGAGGCTGAGCAGCAAGTACACACAGCCTCGGCTCAGGCTCGTGCGAAGGTGCAAGTGTAAAGCAGGGCAGCGCCAGAGAGGGCCCATTTGTTCTCCAATTTGATCGCGATGACGACCGCGTGGGGCCACACATGGCCGTCAATGCTGTCTCCTCTCCGGAGATCTCGCGAACCATTACTGCGTCGGCATGTAATGGTTCACGCGAGCAAGGGGGCGAGCCATCTCGGCACTCTAGCACAGCGCTCTCGGAGGAGGTACGCCAAAATACCGTAAAAGCAGGAGCCCGCCGCGCAGTCCCCCAGCCCGGAATGGGCGAAAGGGAAGCAGCAGGCCTGGCACCCCGCACGGCGAACAAGGAGGAGCCAACACCCGGATCTGCTTCGCGGAGAGTGCAACTCTGCCCCAAAGATATCCAAAGTTCATCGTCCATTCACCCTCACGCGGTCGTGGGCACCTAGCCTGAAAGCAACCGAAACTGCATCCTATCTGCCCGAGCGATCCCTGATGGCCTCCTCCGCGACCGATCCTTCCGTGCTTGCTGCGTCCTCCCCAAGCTCCGTACTCGACCAGAAGATGAGCCAGAACCCAGCCGGACGGTGGGGTGTCCTGGCGTTTGGCATTCTTTTAATCGGCGGTCTCACCTATATCGGGATCCGCCTGACGAAAGACCTGTCGGTCGTTCACAACGCGTCGTTGTTCCCGTATCTTCTGCTGGGGCTGGCGCTGTTGATTGCTCTCGGATTCGAGTTCGTGAACGGCTTCCACGACACCGCCAACGCGGTCGCGACCGTGATCTACACCCACTCGCTTGAGCCGCATCTGGCGGTGGCGTGGTCGGGTATCTGGAACTTCATCGGCGTGCTTACCAGCTCGGGCGCGGTGGCGTATTCGATCGTGGCGCTGCTGCCTGTGGAGCTGATCTTGAAGGTCAGCTCCGGCTCAGGCTTTTCGATGGTGTTCGCGTTGCTGATCGCCGCGATCATCTGGAACCTGGGCACATGGTGGAAGGGTCTGCCCGCCTCAAGCTCGCACACTATGATCGGCTCCGTCATCGGCGTCGGCGTCGCCAACCAGTTGCTGCGCGGGCAGTCGGGCGTAAACGGCGTGGATTGGGAGCAGGTCACCAAGGTCTTCAAGGCGCTGATCTGGTCTCCCATCATCGGCTTCGGATGTGCCGCGCTGCTCTTCTGGGGCTTCCGGACCCTGCTTCGCGATGAGCGGCTCTACAAGGCGCCCGAGGGCACCGAGCCGCCGCCGTTCTGGATCCGCGTTCTGCTCATCTTTACCTGCACCGGCGTCAGCTTCGCGCACGGCTCCAACGACGGACAGAAGGGCATGGGCCTGATCATGCTCATTCTCGTGGGCACGGTGCCGACCGCCTATGCGCTGAACCACACAGTCGACAAAGGCTCGGCGACCACCTTTGCGGCAGTGTCGCAGCAGGTGATCGGCACCTTACATAACTACGAGCAGGGCAATCCGCCGCTGGGCGACGCCGGTCAGGAGATGGAGCGCTTTGTCAGCACGCACAAGTACGAGGCGCAGACCACGCTCGCGCTGGAGCAGATGGTCAACGACATCCGCAATGAGGCGATCGGCTACGGTTCGCTCGGCAATGTTCCGCCCGAGATGCAATCCAACGTGCGCAACCAGATGTACCTGGTCAGCGAGACCTTTCGCCTGATCCCGAAGTTTGGCCCCAAGTTTTCGCCCGCGGATGTGAAGATCGTCACGAACTACAAGGGCTTTCTGGATAAATCCACGAAGTACATTCCGTCGTGGGTCAAGGTCGCGGTGGCACTGGCGCTCGGGCTGGGCACGATGGTCGGCTGGAAGCGGATCGTCATCACCGTCGGCGAAAAGATCGGCAAGAGCCACCTTACCTACGCCCAGGGCGCGTCGGCCGAGTTGACCGCCATGGTCACCATCCTGGGTGCCGACAACTTCGGGCTTCCGGTCAGCACAACGCATGTGCTAAGCTCCGGCGTCGCGGGAACGATGATGGCCAACGGCAGCGGCCTGCAGTGGTCCACGGTGCGCAATATCGCCATGGCCTGGGTGTTCACCTTGCCCGCAGCGGCGCTGTTGTCCGGCTGCCTGTTCTGGCTCTTCAACACCCTTGCCCGGTGAGCGAAGGGCTCTGCGTAGGTCTTACCCAACGACCTCGAAGCGCCGCATGATGTCCTTCGCCGGGCATGCCACGCTCGGCATACCAACCTCTAGGTCGCTTTGCGCTGAAATGCGGTCTTCTTGCCCGCAAACGAGCTCTTGGCCCGAAAGCTCGCGTTCGACGCTGTCGTGGTGGGCTTGCTGCCGGTGCTGGCCTGGGCGGCCTTCTCCCGCAGCGCTTGCAGCTTCTGCTCCTTGGGGCTGAGACCGGTTTTGCGTGTGGGAGCGAGGGGTTTCGGAGCTTGATCGGTCATGCCGCATTTTCTCACGGCCCCGACGAACTGTGCGTGCCGCGAGCAGGGTGCGGAAAACCTGGTTTGTTGCCTGCTCGCCCCGTTAGCGACCCTTGCGCTGGCTCTTCAAGTTGAACGCCACGGCCGCGCAGATCAGGTCCTTCAACGCTGACTCGTCGATCTCTTCGCCTTCGCGAAGGTCGATCGCCCGCCTGACGTTTCCGTCGAGGCTGGAGTTGAAGAGTTCCGCCGGGTCTTCCAATGCCGCACCCTTCGCAAACGTGAGTTTCACGACGCGTTTGTAGGTCTCGCCCGTACAGACGATGCCGGCATGGGAGAACACGGGCGTGCCGCGCCACTTCCACTCCTCGACGATCTCCGGATCGGCTTCGTGGATCAGCCCGCGAACCTTCGCGAGCATCTTGCCACGCCAGTCCCCAAGCTCCTCGATCTTTGCGTCGATCAGCGCGGAAGCGGTATCGCTGGGCATACCCTTTTCATACTGCCTCCTGACCCCTGCTGCAAACGAAATGTGAAACGCCTCACGTTGCAGCACGTCGTAAGCGCGATCCAGATTGCGGAGGAATGGCCTTCGTGAGCTCCTGGTAGCAGCCTCCTGGTCCGCATTGAAGCCGGGGTGCTCCCTGCGAACGTGCGTAGCGCCTCCCGCCGGCGTTAGGCTCCTATCATCGAAGCAGCGCCTCCCGCGAAGCCGCCACTTCCGCGTCCCACGACCCATGCTGCCACCCCGCGTTCTCATCACCCGCGCCGCACACCAGGGCTCCGCGCTTGCGGAGCGATTGCGCGCCCTCGGGGCTGATCCGCTGCTGGTGCCCGCGCTTGAGACCGTCGCGCCCACCTCCTTCGCCGCCCTGGACGCCGCGCTCACCCGGCTGGGCACCTTTCATTGGCTCCTCTTCACCAGCGCCAACGCCGTGGAGGCCCTCGCCGCACGGCTGCGCCACCGGCCCTCGCCCGCTGCCGTGGAACCGGCAGACCTGCTCGCGTCCCTTGCGAGCCGTCCGCGCGTCGCCGCCATCGGTCCCGCCACGGCCCGAGCGCTCGAGCAACTCGGGATACCCGTCGATCTCATCCCTCCGCAGGCCGTCGCCGAGTCGCTCACGGAGGCGCTCCTGCCGCAGGCTCACCAGCCGGACGGAACGCCGACGCGCTTCCTCCTCCTTCGCGCCCAAGAGGCTCGCGAGCACCTGCCCGAGACGCTGGTGGCCGCGGGCGGAGAGGTTACGACCGCACCGGTCTACCGCACCGTGGTCCCTGCCGGCTCGGTGGACTTGCTTCACACGTTACTGGCCGACCCCGCGCGCTCGCCCCAAGCCATCACCTTCACCAGCTCGTCCACGGTGCGCAACCTGCTCGCACTGTGCGAGGCCGCGGGTGTTGCCCTGCCGGAGACAGCCCTCCGCGTCTCCATCGGCCCCATCACCAGCCAGACCCTGGGCGAACACGGCCTCCCACCCCACGCCGAAGCGCAGGAGCCCACCGTGGACTCCCTCGCCGCAGCCGTCATGACGCTCTTTGCTACGCGAAAAAGCCCCGGCCCTTAGAGCCCCCGTTGAACTATATGCTGCGATTTCAAAGCGTTCGCGTGGGAGGGCAGAAGCGTCATCTCGACCGGAGCGATCGCCTCACGGTCGCGTACTGGAGAGACCCCTGTATCTTGCCGCAGCCGCACCACAGCATGAGGTGAACGACTGGTCAAGCACCAAAGGCTTGCAAACAGCGGGAACAGGATTTCCACCCGGGTGAACTGTTCGCGGCGTCTAGCCACTTGCACCAAGCACCCGCTCTAATGCGTACTCCACGTCTTATCGCCGGAGTTGCACTCCGTCTCCAGCGCGCACTGCTCACAGCGCGGCTTGCGCGCGACGCACACCCGGCGCCCGTGATGGATCAGCTCATGGGAGAAGCTGATCCAGCGCTCGCGCGGGATCACCCGCTGCAGATCCTGCTCCACCTTCACCGGATCGTCCTGCCGCGTCAGTTCCAGCCGCTGGGCCAGGCGCAGGACATGGGTGTCCACCACCACGCCCGACGGAATGCCGTACCAGGAACCCAGCACCACGTTGGCCGTCTTGCGCGCGACACCCGGCAGCTCCAGCATCTCTTCCATGGTCTGCGGCACCTCGCCGCCGAAGCGCT